>JAVEST010000027.1:0-18800 GCA_034006465.1 Sulfurimonas sp.
GGGATGATTTAGTATTTAGTGGGATGATTTAGTATTTAGGATGTATATTGCTTGGTGAAAGTTTTAGTCTTAAATATATAAATCCCCAATGGTTATACCTAAGAGTGTAGATGGTAGTGTTTATGATCTGGATCTTTGTGGTGGTGTTTGTGTTTGTGGACAAGTTGGGCTTTTATTAGTGTTGGCATATCTTCTAGGAGGGCTTGAATCCCTCCATCATAAACAATTTTATGATTTGCTCCGATGACTATAGCTCTATCAGCCAACTCTTTACCTAAACTGATGTTGTGGGTTGAGATGAGGGCTGTAACATCTAGTGAATCCAAAAAATCAACAAGCCAGCCTGTAGTGGGTGGATCTAGATGCGCTGTTGGCTCATCAAGTAGTAAGACTTCAGGTTCTACACAAAGCAGGGATGCCAAAAGTACTTTTTGTTTTTGTCCACCGCTTAGCGAGAGAGGACTTGATTTTAAAATACTCTCTATCTCAAACTTTTTTGCATAGTGATACACTCTGTCATCTATGTTATCAAAGCCAAAATGCTTCAGTCCAAAAGCTATCTCATCATAAACACTTGGATTAAAAAGCATTGACGATGGGTCCTGCATCGCAAGGGAGATGCTTTTTCTAAAATCTTTAGAGTTTGCCTTTAGGTATTTTTTATTTACAAGATTCTCTTTAAAATAAAACTCCCCACTTTTTGCATAAAGAAGTCCATTTAACAGTTTAAGTAGTGTTGATTTTCCTGAGCCATTTATACCAAGGAGAAGTACTTTTTCACCCTTGTTTATTTTAAAACTAATATCTTTTAAAACATCTATTGTCTTTAGTTGAAAGTCTTGATAGCTATAAGATAGATTTTTACATTCAATCATCAATAAGTCCTCTTGAGCGTAGTCCCATGCTTTGCTCACTTGACTTATGTAACATTGTGGCAAAAAGGGTTGTTAAAAGTGGTTGGAGTTGTTTTTTTGTAATCTTCACACTCAGCGATGCTCCCCTGCTTTTAAGTCCTTCGTAGTAGCTTTGTAACATATTTTTAAGTAATATAATTTGTGCATAGGTAAAACCATATAAAATGGCTAATATCTTGCTAAATTCTAGTGCTTTATGCAAGTTTATCCGTCTCACAAGTGTAAACGTAAGTAGAGTAATCGCAAAAGCTCTAAGGTTTATAAGAACTAGAGCAAAAATATCTACAGGAGTAAAAAAGCTATAGATTATGTAAGATAGTGAGATACTAAGATTAAAAAGGGCTATAACAAGTAGTGCTTTTTTAAAGATTTTAAACCTAGCTTTACCTCCAAATACCATTGTTATAATGATGCTAGAGAGTATTATCCATTCATTGTGTATAAAGCCTAAAGTCATTACAACAGCCAAATAGACAAACAACCAAGCTCTATCACTCACCAAAAACACTCCTAAATTGAGTTCGTAAAAACTTTACACTACTAAGTGTTACTAAACCCTCAATTATAGCTATAAAAATGTGTGGAATAACTACAGATGGAAGTGTAACGTTAAGCCCAAAAGGAAAGTAGAGTGGAGTTCCATCAACAGATGCTACAAGTGGTTGGATGCCAAGGACAATAGCGATTAAAATAGCTGGAAAGAATATGCTTGTCCAACCAGCCATAAAGATAGCTATGTTTTTTGAACGAGTTGCAAAGAGTTTATAAAACCAGTAAGAGCTAAAACTCCCAACAAAGGCCATTGCTATGATATTTATGGGGTAAGAAGTGATTCCACCCTCTCCAAACAAAAGTGCTTGAATGAGCAAAACCAATGAGATAGAACTAAAGGCTATCCATGGTCCAAAAAGTAGAGATATTATTGCTATTCCGCTTAGATGCATAGTAGTTCCACCAGGGAAAGGGATGGCTATTAGCATCATCACAAAAGAGATAGCACTAACTCCAGCAATAAGAGGGATTTTTTCGACATCTAAGTCTATTTTTTTGTATGCAATTGCCAAAAGTGCTGCACCGATGGCAATAGAGGGTATATATGTTTGAGGTGATATAAAGCCATCAGGTATATGCACTTTTACTTCTTAAAACAGTGCGCTAAAGGTAAAAAGAAGTCTATAATCCTCTTTACCCTCAGCCCCTTGTTGTAGATTTTCTTCATTTAGATTTGTCCATGTAGGAATTTTAACACCAACTGCAACGGATGTGGTTTTGTAGGAGAGTCTTGCTCCTGGAGTCAGATATATCATCTCACCACCTGTTGCTTCAGCTCCACTGCCATCTTCTGTATCTCGCTCAAGATACATATAGTTCGCTTCCATAATAAAGTCAAAGCGTAATTTGCTAGCTGGTTTTGAGTAGAGCATATAAACTAAAGCAGTGTTAACTCTCACTTCATCTCCAAAACGCACCTTAGATCCATCGCTATATTTATTTTCTAAAAATCTATTATACGACATATCTCCTACTAGGGTCCAATCATTTCCAAACCATTTTGTAGCACTTAGACCAAACATAAAAGATGGCTTTCCAAAGCCTGTTTGCATACCTGGATCTATTAGCGTACCATCAGCCATTGTAGCATCTGACTCTCCTGTTGGTAGAGTAAAACTAAATGATGTTGTAAAGTGCCAATCCTGCATATCATCTAAGCTCTCATTGCTTGGAGTAAGCATCAGACCATCATCGTATTTCATACCTAATACAAACTGAAATGAGATATCATGAAAGCCAGATGTCTTAAAAGCATCATCCTGAGTTTTTGTATAGTAAGGAACAAATATATAGGCACTAAGATAAGAACTAAATCCATAACCAAGACCATATGTAAAATATTCACTTGATTCTGCTTCTCCATCTCGTGCATGAGTGTATGTTTTGTATTTTGCATGATCAACTTTCATATAGCCTAACAAAGATCCTTCTGGTAGAGTTGCTGATGAAGTAGTCTCAAGTGGTGCACCAGGACCCTCAACACCTGCTAAACTGATAGACGGAACTCCATGGTGCGCAAAAAGAGTCGCTGTGAGTGCTAAAAGCATACTAGTTTTTTTCATTTTTCTTATCCTTTTTTTTAATGTATATTAGTCCAAAAACACCAAGAAGTATCACGATGCCAATGAGTATTTTTATAAATGTGTTGTTATTATTTGCATCCATCAATGGAAGCATATTCCCATCAACTTCTATATTGACAATCTTTCCATGGCCATCCTCAGAAAACGCTTTTACTCTCCACTTGCCCTGCGTATCTGGTAAGAATGATACTCGCGAATATGCATCCGTTCTACCAACAGCAAATGGAATTTCGCTACTTGGTGCATAAACTTCATAATTTTGAAATGAGAAATCATCCTTTTGTGAAAAAGAAAAGGAGACAACTACGCTCTGCTCTTTTGAGACAGTATGCATAAGATTATGAGAAAAAAGCAGAGTTACAAAGAGAAGCAAAAAAGAAATTATCTTCATTTTAAGACCTTTATATTTAGTGTACTTGAGACTATAATCTCATCACACTTGAAGCCATCGCCTTTGAGCGTCAGAGATGCTTTTATATTTTGAAGTCCAGCTTCTTGGATTCGTATATTTATCTTTCCATCTTTATCGCTAACGCCCCTAACCTTATCTGCATAAGCGACACTTACATCAGATTTAGGTATGCCATCATAAGTAACTAATAACCTCGCCTTATCTCCTACTTCTATATTAGAAAGCTTGTTAGTTAGACTTAACTCTAGTCCTTTGTTAAAAATCTGCACAGAGTCATCACTATTGATTCTTTTAACAGACTCTATACTCTTAAAGCTACTAATTGCCATCTTAGTTTTATCTTTTGATTGCTTTTTTGTGCCATAGGGTGTTTTCGTATAGTAAGCCTCATTTAAGACTACAAAGAGTGAGTCGCATTTAGCGCTAAGCTCCTTACTCTGCACTTCAAATATATCTGAATTCGCAGAGCAAAAAACCTTATTGATATCCTCTTTCTTTATCTCTTTTTCTTCTCCATGTGAATCTTTCATGTGCATATGTCCGTAGTGAAGAACTAGTGCATCGTCTATCCAGATATCGTGAGCGAAGAGTGAGTATATAAGTGCTTGTGTTATTATCATTTTTTTAATCATGGCGAGATTATGAGATATTAATGGTAAAATCATTCTAAAAAAAGTAAGGTCTTATCTAAAAATGGAACAAAAGCTTTGTTTTTACTGCAATAGCAGGCTATATAAGCTAAAAAATGAGATGGTCAAGTGTTCTTCGTGTGCAAAAAAATACAGCCTTTTAAAACTACAGCGTGATCTCGATGTGCTAGATGCCTTTGTAGAGTCAAGCACAGCAAGAGCGTGCGCCATAAAACTAAACCTTAGTTACCAAGTGGTTTTTAACAGATATGAGCAGATACGAAAGCTACTTATTAGTCATTCTTATGATTATTATGAGTATAAAAGAAGTAAATTTGATGAGTTTGAAGAGTATATGTATATCTGTAAGAGTAAAAAAAAAGATTACGCTAACATCATGGAGTCACAAAACTTTATAACTTTTGCATATAAGGAGAAAGCATATACATTTTTGCTTCCATCTTTAAAGAGATTTAGAACTAAAGTTGGAGACGAAAACTTAAATATTGCGCATAAAAATGAATTCAAAAAATTTATGCTAACTAACCGCATCTCTAAACTTAAAACTAGCGAGAGTACAATTACAAAGTTTTGGAGATTTTTTGAAATCTTTATAGCACCATATAAAGGTGTAAAAAGTGAGTATTTTTTAAGTTACTTAAAAGAGGCAGAGTTTAAATTTAACTACACTAAAAAAGAGCAAAAGGAGATTTTGCTTTATCTATGGAGATTGCAATCTGCTCCTAAGAAACTTATATTTTAAAATCAGTTTTTATATTGTTAATGAACTTTTTGATTAAATAGAAGTTTTAGCGAATTGAATGCTCTGAAGGAGTATTGGGTTGGATCTTGAAGCAAGTTCAGGATGAGAGTTTTTGTTCAAAATGATGCGTGTCCCGTCATTTGGTGCTTGACACGGAATCTAATCTATAGACTAATCAGAGGGTTCAATTTTCCAGATATTATCAATATGTCGCATATTTGATTTTTGTAACATTTGCAAGAAATGCTCTCTTGAGACTTCTTTTGCACCTAAACTCTTTAGATGCTCTGTTGGAACTTGTGCATCTATAAAATCATAACCCCACTCTTTTAAATGTTTAACTAAAATTGCAAACGCTGACTTAGAAGCATCGCTTTTGTGGCTAAACATAGACTCTCCGCAAAAAACTCCACCAACAACAACACCATAGAGCCCTCCAACTAACTTCCCTTCATAGTAAGTCTCGACAGAGTGCGCTAAACCTAAGTGATGTAGCTCTTCGTAAGCTTCTATGATTTCCTCTTGTATCCAAGTGTCTTCTTGTGATTTTCGTGGAGTTTTTGCACAGTGCATCACTACACCTCTAAAATTTGTATCAAATCTATACTCGAACTTTTTCATACTTTTTTTTAGCGATTTACTAAGCTTAAAATCATCAAGCTCTAAGATAAGTCTAGGGTTTGTTGACCACCAGATGATGGGGTCATCTTTGCCATACCAAGGAAATATTCCGTTTTGATAGGCTCTAATGAGTCTTGAGGGATTTAGATCGCCTCCCCACGCTACGATGCCATCTTCATTGGCATCTCTTGCATCTGGGAAGTTTAGAGTGTACTTATTTAGCTTTGGAATCATCTAGTTGTTTAAATCTTAGTATTAGCTTCTCTTTAAAGCCAACTTCAACCTTACCACCATTTTTTAGTTTACCAAAGAGTATCTCATCACTTAGTTTATTTGTGATGTTGTCTTGTATATATCTCTTTAGTGGTCTAGCCCCCATCTCTGCTGAGTAAGCACTTTTAGCTATAAACTCTTTAGCATTTTGCGAGACGCTAATAGTTACTTTTTTCTTTTTTAAGTCGCTATTTAGCTCATCTATAAACTTCATAACTACGCTTTGTACCGTCTCAATGCTTAGTTGCTCAAACTCAACTATCGCATCTAGTCTGTTCCTAAATTCAGGAGTGAAAAAAGACTTTAACTCTTCATCTTTAGCCATTGAGCTATCTTTGTTAAATCCCATAACGCCTCTCGCACTCGCTCCAATATTTGAGGTCATAATGAGTATAACATTTTGAAAATCTGCCTTATAGCCGTTGTTGTCAGTTAGAGTTGCATTATCCATGATTTGAAGTAAAATATTTACCAAATCAGGATGAGCTTTTTCTATCTCATCTAGTAGTAAAACAGTGTATGGATGTTTTTTTATAGCCTCAGTTAAGAGTCCTCCTTGCTCATAGCCAACATATCCTGGGGGTGCACCAACTAAACGAGAAAGTGCATGTTTTTCCATGTATTCACTCATGTCAAATCTCTCAAAGTTTACACCAAGTACCTTGCTTAGAGAGACTGCAAGCTCAGTTTTACCAACTCCTGTTGGGCCTGAGAAAAGAAATGAAGCTATAGGCTTGTTTGCTGGTGTAAGTCCTGCTTTAGAGATTTTTATAGCTTTTGCAACCTCTGCTACAGCT
This sequence comes from Sulfurimonas sp., assembly GCA_034006465.1. Classification (GTDB taxonomy): domain Bacteria; phylum Campylobacterota; class Campylobacteria; order Campylobacterales; family Sulfurimonadaceae; genus Sulfurimonas. Next base: position 6,545 of record JAVEST010000027.1, read on the forward strand.
TTATCTTGGCCTATGACTCTTAGTTTTAACTCGCTCTCTAAGTTCATAAGCTCGTTTGTTTCATCTTTGCTTACTTTAGAGTTTGAGATGCCTACGATTTTAGAGATGGTTTTTTCTATGTCGTAAGCTGTGATTTTTCTATTTTTTCTATCTTTTAAGTGAAAAGATGCAGCTGTCTCATCTATGATATCTATAGCCTTATCAGGTAAAAATCTATCTGTGATATATCTCTTTGATAAATCCACTGCACTCTTTAGTGCTTTTTGTGTATATGTGACATTGTGATGCTCTTCGTATTTGCCTTTTAGTCCTTGAAGTATCTTATAGGTCACTTTTGCAGATGGCTCATCGATATCGACTTTGGAAAATCTTCTACTAAGCGCTTTATCTTTTTCAAAACTGTTTCTATACTCTGCAAAGGTTGTAGCGCCCATGCAAGTCAGCTCACCTGATGCTAGAGCTGGTTTTAGCTGATTTGCCGCATCCATTGTTCCACTGGTTGATCCTGCACCTATTAGCGTGTGAATCTCATCTATAAACAAAATTGCATTTGGATGTGCTTTTAACTCATCCATAACGCCTTTTAGTCTTTTTTCAAAGTCACCTCTGTACTTTGTTCCAGCTAGCATGGCACTAAGGTCAAGTGCGAAAAGTTCTGCTTTTTTTAAGATCTCTGGTACATCACCACTTACGATGCTAAGAGCCAAGCCCTCAGCAATTGCAGTCTTTCCAACTCCAGCTTCACCAACTAAAATAGGGTTGTTCTTTTTGCGTCTGCAAAGTATCTGAATCACCCTATTTATCTCTTTTTCTCTTCCAATTACAGGGTCGATTTTACCATCTTTTGCTTTTTTTAACAGATCTATGGAAAATTTGCCAAGATATGACTCATCAGTTTTAGCCTCTTTGTCATCTGTGTGAGAGATAAGCTCTAATATATCTAGCTTTGATATCCCGTGCTCTGTTAAGAGGGTGTAACTAAAACTCTTTTGTTCATCAAAGATAGCTGCTAGCAGATCTCCAACATCTGCATTTTGCTGCTGTGCACTTTGAAGATGGATAATCATATTGTCGATGAGCCTAGAGAGTGCTACGGTCTCATACGGGTCTTGTGTGATGCTCAAAGGTAGAGGTTCTATACTAGCTGCGATGTAGATGCCAAGAGCCTCTTTCATCGCTTCTATATCTCCACCACAAGCTCGTATGATATCTGAGCCTTCTTTTGAGTTTAGTAGTATAAAAAAAACATGCTCAATTGTGAGATATTCATGTCTTAAACTTTTTGCATATAAAATTGATTTTTGAAATATATCATTTAAACTTGTACTTATCATTTTACTCTTCTTCCATTACTGCTTTAAGTGGAAAACCACTCTCTTTTGCCTTGTTATGCACTTGCATAAGTTTTGTTTCGGCTATCTCATGGGTGTAGATGCCGCAAAGTCCTCTCTCTTTGTTGTGAATCTCAAGCATAGTCTCTTGTGCTTCAGAGAGACTTTTGTGAAATATGCTCATAAGGATATCAACCACAAAGTCCATTGAAGTATAGTCATCATTTAGTAAATAGACCTTATATTTTTTAGGATATCTAACTTCTACTATAGTTTCTTGCTCTAAATCAGTTCTTGTAGCCATCTCTATCTGCTCGCTTGTAGAAAATCTTCTATAATATCTTTGGGATTTTCTAGTCCCATGGAGATGCGGACAAGTCCATCAGATATACCTAAAAACTCTCTTGTTTGCTCATCAAAATCTCTATATATAGTAGATGCCATATGAAGAGCAAGTGTTCTACTGTCACCGATGTTTGCAGTTAGAGTAGCTAGTTTTGTCTTGTTTAAAAACTCAAATGCCTTTTCTTTACTCTTAAAATCGATACAAAACAAAGAGCCACAACCATTTTTAAAATCACTCATATATCTTTGATGATGCTTGTGTGAGCTAAGTGATGGGTGATTTATATCAAGCCCAGCTCTACTTAACTCTAATGCTACTGTTTCTATACTTTGCGATACTCTTAAGAGCCTAAGTGGAAGTGTTTCTAAGCCTAGTAGGGTTTGATAACTCGCATGTGCATTTGCACTCATTCCAAAGTCTCTTAGAGCTCTTTTTTTCGCATTTGCAAAGAGTGCCATCTCTTTAGCACCTTTTATGAATTTTTGTAAAAACTCATATCTTGGAGATTTTAGCTTATCTTCGCCCTCATTAATTGCGCGAAAAACTGCACAACCACCGAGTGCGGAAGAGTTCCCTGAGATGATTTTTGTAGTTGAGTAAACACTAATATCTGCTCCTAATTTTATAGGAGAGATGCAAAGGGGAGTTGTAGTGTTATCGATGATGAGCACAACCCCATGTTTATTTGCAATAGCAGCTATTTTCTTGATATCTGGGAGTTTCATATTTGGGTTACCAACGCTCTCTAAAAAGATAATCTTTGTCTTCTCATTTATCGCATTTTCAATTGAGTCAAAGTCATCAACATCAAAGAAATGTGGCTTAACGCCAAAGCGAGAAAGAGTCTCTGAGAAAAAAGCGTAAGTTCCACCAAATAGTCCACCTATAGAGATGATTTCATCGCCCATTGAGACTATAGACATAACAGCAAGTGTTGTAGCTCCCATGCCAGAACTTGTAGCAATTGCGCCAACTCCGTGATCCATCTCCGCCATGATGGATTCTAGCTTTGCGTTTGTTGGATTTCCCATGCGAGCGTAGAGAGGTTTTTTTACACTTCCATCGAAGATACCCTCGGCCATCTCTGGCGTAGAGTAGGAAAAAGATGCAGAGGAGATAATGGCAGGGCTTACAGCTCCATCTTTACTTCCTACTGCTTGGACAAATTTGGTACAATACTCTTCAAAATGATTCATTAATATGCCTTATATAATAATAAGGGATTATACCAAAGTAGAGATAAATGTGAAAAAAAGAATTTTTGTTACAGCTACAAACACAGATATAGGCAAGACTTACACTACAAAACTGCTTTTAAAGGAGTTTGCTTCTCGTGGTCTTAGAGTTGGGGTTATTAAGCCCATAGAGACTGGAGTGATAGATAAAGATGCCAAAGATGCCAAAGAGTTATTGGCACTTTTGGTGGAGCTAAACTCTGAGTTTAAAGATATATCGCTAGAAGATATAGTTCCCATAACTTATAAACTACCAGCATCTCCATATGTTGCATCTGGGGGTGAAAAACTAGATATTAAGAAGATAGAGATGGCTATACAAAAGCTAGAGAAGTATTGTGATGTTCTTATTATTGAGGGAGCTGGTGGGCTTTTTGTGCCCGTAGATAGAGAGCTTATGATGGTGGATTTGATAAAAGAGTTTAAAGCATCAGCACTCCTAGTTACTCACTGCTCACTCGGATGCATAAACGACACACTTTTGAGTAAGAGAGTTTTAGAAGATGCAAAGATAAAACATCAAGTTGCATTTAATTGTCGTGAGGAGGATTTAAGTTTTGAGACGATATCTCTGCCTTACTTTTTAAAGAGTGGATTTGAGGTTATGAAAGTTGGCAAAAATATTGACACTATTTGTGATGTCTTGTATAATCTCTAAACTTATTTTAAAAGATGAACATGCAACATTTAATACGCACAGATGATTTTACCACAGATGAGATAGAGGCACTTTTTGCAGATGCAAGAGAGTTCAACAAAGGCGGATTTGAGAGGATTTTGCAAGACAAAATCGTAATAACGCTCTTTTTTGAAAACTCAACAAGAACGAGAAGTTCTTTTGAGATAGCGGCAAAAAGGCTTGGTGCTGAGGTTGTTCATCTTGATGTTGCAAAAAGCTCAACACAAAAGGGCGAGACTTTAGTAGATACTGCTATGAACCTTGATGCTATGAATCCACATGCCATGATAGTTCGCCACCAAAATGCAGGTGTTCCTAAAATCCTCTCAAAGCATACAAAATCTGCCATTATAAATGCAGGTGATGGCGCTCATGCTCATCCAACTCAAGCTCTTCTTGATCTCTTTACTCTAAGAGAGCATTTTGGAGATGTAAGAGGCAAAAAAATAGCCATAGTTGGAGATATAAAAAACTCTAGAGTTGCAAACTCAAACATAGAGCTTCTAACTCGCTTTGGTATGGAAGTTATCTTAGTTGCACCGCCTCATTTTTTGCCAAAAACAAAGCTGAGAACTACTCACTTTTTAAAAGAAATCATAGATGAAGTTGATGCTATTATGAGTCTTAGAACTCAAACAGAGAGACACTCATCTCAGAGTTACGCTTCACTAAAAGACTATGCTAGCGACTTTTGCATCTCAACGAGCTTAGTAGGAGACAGAGATATAATTTTGCTTCATCCTGGCCCAGTTCATAGAAATATAGATATCTGCGATGCACTTCTTGCAGATGAGAGATGCAAGGTTTTAGAACAGGTGACAAATGGTGTCTCAATCAGAATGGCGGTTTTAAAAAAACTTATCTACAATGTTTGAAAAACTAAATGAGTTGGGAAAAAAGAGAGAACCTTTTTTAGTTATAAGTGACTTTTTAGCTTCAAGAGTTGAGGTTATAAAGTTGGCTGAATTGCATCTTTATGATGTAGAGTTTTCTATGGATGAAGAGTATGTTTTTAAAAAACATAATGAACTCTTTATAAAAGAAGAACCAGACTTTGGAGCTTATAAAGAGAAATTTGACAAAATCATAGAGCATATAAAGTCTGGAGACACCTACCTACTAAACCTAACCGCACCCACTAAAATATCCTCAAAACTTACTTTAGATGAGATATATAAGATAGCTAATGCAAAGTACAAGCTAAGATACAAAGATGAGTTTGTCTGTTTTTCGCCTGAGAAATTTGTTAGCATAAGAGACTCATATATAGACACATACCCCATGAAAGGGACTATAGATGCATCTGTAATAGATGCAAAAGAGAAAATTTTGAGTGATAAAAAAGAGTTAGCTGAGCATACAATGATAGTAGATTTACTAAGAAATGATCTCTCTATGGTTGCACAAGATATAAAAGTGAAGAAGTTTAGATTTGTCCAAAGAGTAGATGCTGGTACAAAAAAGCTTTTACAAGTAAGTTCACACATTAGCGGTTTTGTGGGAGATAACTGGCATGAAAAGATTGGGGACATACTTCAAAAACTCCTACCTGCTGGAAGTATAAGCGGTGCACCTAAGAAAAAAACTCTAGAGATTATAGAAGAAGTGGAGTCTTATAAGAGAGGTTTTTATAGTGGTGTTTTTGGCTTGTATGATGGAGAGAGTTTTGATAGTGCTGTGATGATTCGTTTTGTTCAAAAGAGTAAAGATGGATATATCTACAAAAGTGGTGGTGGCATCACGCTAGATAGTGATGCCACTAGGGAGTATAATGAGCTTAGAGATAAAGTCTATGTTCCTTGATTTTACGAGAAAATTAGCACAAAACTTTTTATATTTTTTTATCTTAGTAGTCTTGCATCTAGCCCTTACGCATCTCTTTGCTTTGGGATATTATGCTATTTATTTTATACTACTATTTTTTATCTCTTATGGATTGTATAGATATCTTAAAAACATCTCTTATATTATTCTTTTTTTATTTTTAGCGATGGGACTGCTTTTTATAAATACCCAAATCTATGAAGAGATGCTTTTTGAGATATATCTACATTTCAACGCAACGCATCTAAGAATTTTTGTAGATAGTGAAGTTTTGTACGCACTTTTGGCACTTCATCTTATTGTTTTTATTAATTTAAAAAAGTTTGACAAGATTTGGGCTATAATAGATAAATTTTTTTTCAGGAATTAATATGTATATAGAAGAGTTAAAATTTTCACTATGGGCAGATTTTATAGAGAGAGACTACCTCGATTGTGAGTTTAAAGAGTTAATAAATCGTGGCATCATTAACGGAGCTACATCAAATCCAGCGATATTTAAGAGTGCAATTTTAACTTCTGGTGCATATAAAGAGCAACTCGCATCATTAGAGGGTTTAAGTGCTAAGGCGAAGTATGAAGCAGTTGCGATATATGATATACAAAAGGCAGCAGATATCTTAAAACCACTCTATGACAAGGGTGATGATGGATATGTTAGCATTGAAGTAGACCCATTTTTTTGCGACGATGCAGAGGCGACTTTAGAAGAGGGTAAAAGACTATATAAAGAGATAAATAGAGAAAATGTAATGATAAAAGTACCAGCTACAAGTGCTGGATATATCGCAATTGAGGGCTTAATCGCAGAAGGTATCCCCGTAAACGCAACTCTTATATTTAAAAAAGAGCAAGCTATATCTTGTGCTAAGGCCATTGAGAGAGGGTTGAAAAAGTCTAACAAGAATGTTGATAGCGTTATTAGCATCTTTGTAAGTAGGGTTGACCGTGCTATAGATGCAAGACTAAAAGAGGCTGGAGTTGAGACCTCTCTTAGTGGCATCTACAACACCGCTGACATCTATAGTGCTATACAAGAGATGAATGTTGATGGGTGTAGAGCTCTTTTTGCGAGTACTGGAGTAAAAGATGACTCGCTTGAAGCATCTTACTATGTGGATAAACTGCTCGGATTTAACTGCGTAAATACAGCCCCGATTGATACTATAAAAGCTTTTGATGATAATGAGATAAAAGAGCAAACTTTGCCAATAGATGCAGCTCTAATCAAAGAACATTTTAAAAAAGTAAAAGCTGCTGGGATTGACCTTGATGAGGTGCTTGATGGGCAGATTGAAGATGGGCTTATAGCGTTTAAAGATGCATTTAAAGAGATATTGGACGCGTTATGAAAAATGAAGTAGATGTTTCAAAGCTAACCTTTGCTCAGGTAAATAAGATAAGAACATATCTTAAAAAGATGATAGAGCTAAAGGGAAGTGACCTCCATGTAAAAGCAAACTCAGCCATAAGAGCTAGGATAAATGGAAATATAGTTCAGTTTGCTGGAGATATATTTTCCAAAGAAGACGCTCTTACTTTTGCAAAAGAGCTCTTAAAGGGCAGGTTTGGAGAGTTAGTTGAGAACAAAGAGGTTGATTTAGTCTATCCATTTGATGAGAGAAATCGTTTTCGTGTAAATGTTTTTTTTCAGATGGATGGAGTCTCTGCTGTTTTTCGTGCTATTCCTATCGCTATCCCTACCTTAACTGACTTGCATCTTCCAGAAATTGTAAGGAAGCTTGCAAACAAAGAGAGGGGACTTGTTTTAGTCACTGGCGTGACGGGTAGTGGTAAGTCAACTACACTTGCGGCTTTGATAAATGAGATAAATCTAACAAAGAAAAAGCATATTATAACCATAGAAGATCCCATAGAATTTGTTCATAAAGATAAGGGTTGCATCATAAATCAGCGCTCAGTAGGACAAGATACTCTCTCCTTTGACAAGGCGCTTCGCGCAGCGTTAAGAGAGGATCCTGATATCATTTTAGTAGGAGAGATGCGAGACCGAGAGACTATAAATCTTGCACTTCATGCTGCAGATACAGGTCACTTGGTTTTTTCAACTCTTCATACAGTAGATGCAAAAGAGACCATAAACCGCATAATTTCAAGCTTCAATACGGATGAACAAAACCGTGTAAGGCTATCTCTTTCAAACGTCATACAAGGCATAATCACACAAAGGCTTATTCCTACCATAGATGGAGGAAGAAGGGCTGCTATGGAGATTTTGGTTCGCACACCAACTATTGAAAAGCTTATTATGGAAAATCGTGATTATGAGATAAAAGATGCAATAGAAAAAGGAAAAGAGCATTATGGCTCTCAGAGTTTTGATCAGCATATCTTAGAGCTCTATAATGAGGGCATCATAACAAAAGCAAAGGCAAAAGATTATGCAACAAGTCCATCTGATTTGGAGCTTAGAATGAGTGGTTTAAACTCCCCAAAGAGAGCAAAAAATCCAAATTCAGATACAAATGACGAAGTAGATTTAAATCAAGAAGAAGACATTTTTGATTTAAAGTAGAATTTAATTCTAACTTGTGTATAATTCCAAACATTTTTTAATTAAGGATTTAATATGTTAGAAGGCGTTATTAGAGAGAGTATTGGCAAAAAGGGCACGAAAGCTCTTCGTCGTGATGGATATCTAATTGCTAACATTTACGGAAAAGGGCTTGAAAATATCAATGCTGCATTCAAAATGAATGAATACATCCGTACTGTTCGCAACAAAGATACTTTAGCATTTCCTATTTCAGTTAGTGGTAAAGAGATGAATGTTGTAGTTCAATCATATGAAGCACATCCTGTGACTGGTCTTTTGTTACACGTTGATTTAATGGTAGCACAACCAGGTGTTGTAACTATTTACAATGTTCCAGTAGTGACAGTAGGGGATGCAATAGGTCTTAAAAACAAAGGTCTTGTTCACAAAGCTAAGCCTCGTTTAACTGTAAAAGGGGCAATAGAGAATGTTCCAAGTAAGTTTGAGATAGATGTTACTAAGATGGATGTTGGCGATTCTAAGCTTGTTCGTGATTTAGTAGCTATCCCTAATGTTATCATGCGTGATGCTGATCGTGTTGCAGTAGTTAGTATTATCAAAGCTAAGTAATACCATGTTAAACACTATAATGAGCAAAGCCCATTATAGTGGCAGGGGCAAATGTCCCTGCAATCCCCTTATAATGGAATATACCATTTCGAAGCATACCCAGAAGCTGCAAAAAAAAACTTTTTTTGAGAGTTTAAAGGACTTTAAATGTTAATAGTTGGACTGGGTAATCCAGGACCTGCATACTTCAAAAATCGTCATAACATAGGTTTTATGGTTATAGATGAGCTTGTCCGTAGAAACGGTGCTCAAAAACTCTCCTCTTCATCATTTAAGGGTGAACTATTTAAATACTCAAATCATTTTTTATTAAAACCACTTACATATATGAACCTCTCTGGTGAATCTATACAAGCTGTTAAAAACTTCTATAAGATAGATGAAGTAGTTGTAATACATGATGATTTAGACCTACCTTTTGGAGCAATTCGCTTTAAGCGAGGTGGTGGCCATGGTGGGCATAATGGGCTTAAGTCGACTGATGAGAAAATCTCAAAAGAGTACATAAGAGTTAGGCTCGGGATAGGAAAACCAGACCATAAAGGTGAAGTTTCATCTTATGTTTTGAGTGATTTTAATGATGAAGAAGCTAAACATTTATCTAGCTGGATAATTCGCGCTTGTGAAGCTATCGAGCATTTAGAGATTTCTTCGCTTGAAGATGTAAGTTCAAAGTTTTCAGTTAAACAATTTTAGATAAAATAAGACTCAATTTTTAATATTTTTAGCTCATTTTATTGAGATTTTGTGAGAAGGAACAGTTTGTTACTATTTAAATATATCTCTTTTCATTATTTGAAATTTTTCTTTGTAATACTGAGCGCTTTAGTGATGTTTTTGGTGGGGTTTGACTATATCGATAATGCTGAGGCGCTATCTGCATCTGCCAACTTATTGCTTATCTACCTAGTATATAAAGTTTTTTTTGCCATAGATATGTTACTACCTCTTTCATTGATATTTGCAATGATATCTACAAAAATATTTCTTATTCGCTCAAACGCCTTAGTCTCCTTTTACTCACTAGGCTACTCTCGAATCGATGTGTTAAAGCCTTTTGTTGTAGTATCAACTATTGTAATAATTTTATTTATCTCACTTCACTCCCTTTCAAGTTTTTCCCGTGCAGAAGAGTTTTCTAAAAATATCCGAAAAAACTCAGCATATCTAAGCCCTACAAAAGATCTCTTTTTTACATACAAAGATAAGTATATCTACTTCTCTGAGATGCTACCTCTGCAAGAGAGGGCTGAGGGGATTAGAGTCTTTACTATCAAAGACAATATCCTAAAAGAGGTCATAGTAGCATCTACGGCTATATATCGAAATGACTCTTGGTTTATAGGAAATGCAGATATCATCACAAAGCCAGACGATATGAGCTATGACTCTCCTGGCATAAAGATAAAAGAGGGTGAGGGCTTAAATATATTAGAGGGTTTTAGACCCAAGATGTTAGACCAAGTATATGAGGGAAAGGTAAACTTTACTATAAAAAATGCTATAGATGCACTCTTTTTATTAAGGGATCAAAATGTAAACACCAGCGCTATAAAAGGAGCGTTATATAAGATATTTATATATCCGTTTTTTGTTCCTTGTTTGGTTGTTATTATCTTTTTCTTTGTTCCAATTAGTGTTAGGTTTTTAAATGTATCTCTATTTAGCTTTGGGGCAATACTTGCGACCCTTCTTTTTTGGGGAATTTTATTTATGCTTATACAGCTATCAAACAACAAAACAATACCTAGCGAGATTGGAGTTGTAGCACCAGTAGTTATACTCTTTTTCATAGCTGCTCGCCAGTGGCGAAAATATCGCGTAAGAAGATGATGCGATAGTTATTTTGATATAACAAAAACATAAGCACTTATTGGATAAAATCTCTTAAAAAATTATTTGGATATTTTATATGAACTTTGAACTATTGGCTAAAAAATACAAAACTCCGCTCTATGTCTATAATCTTGACTATATGAGCCAGAGATATGAAGAGTTAAAAGAGGCGTTTAAAGGAAGAAAATCCATCCTAGCTTATGCTGTAAAGGCAAACTCAAATCTTAGTGTGGTCAAGCACTTTGGGGATTTGGGAAGTGGGGCTGATTGTGTCTCCATCGGTGAAGTTCGCCGTGCTTTAATGGCTGGAATCCCTCCTTATAAGGTGATTTTCTCAGGTGTTGGAAAGAGTGATGAAGAGATTCATGAAGCGATTTTAAGCGATATCCTCTACATAAATGTTGAGAGCGAAGCTGAGCTTTCGCGCGTTGAGCAAATCGCAAAAGAGCTAGGAAAAGTTTCTCGTATAAGCGTGCGAGTAAACCCAAACATAGACCCAAAAACTCATCCATACATCTCAACAGGACTTCATGATAATAAGTTTGGAGTAGATATAAATAGCGCTAAAAGAATGTATATCTTAGCAAAAAACTCCGCATCACTAGACCCTGTTGGCATCCACTTTCATATAGGCTCGCAACTAACACACCTAGAGCCTATCTATGAGTCAGCGGTCATTGTAGCAGATATGGTTCGCTCACTTGAAGCAATAGATATAGAATTAAAATTTTTTGATATTGGTGGTGGACTTGGTGTTACTTATGATTCTGAGGTAACAATAAAACCTTATGATTATGCACAAGCAATTTTAGGTGCTATAAAAGGTCTTGATTTGACTATCATCTGCGAACCAGGAAGATTTTTAACTGCAAATGCTGGATATTTTTTAACTAAAGTCTTATATGAGAAACAAAATGCAGATAAGAAGTTTGTAGTAGTTGATGGTGCTATGAATGATCTGCTTCGTCCGAGTCTTTACAACGCTTACCATAAGATAGAAGCGCTAGTAGATGACAAGAGTAAAACTAAAGTAGTAGATATCGTCGGTCCAGTTTGTGAAAGTGGTGATTTTTTTGCGAAAAACTATGAACTACCAGAAGTAAAAAGAAATGATTTGTTAGTTATTCATAGTGCTGGAGCTTACGGTTTTGGTATGGGAAGTAACTACAATACAAGAGGCAGAAGTGCTGAAGTAGCGGTAAAAGGCGGAGAGGCCAGACTTATAAGAGAGCGAGAAAATTTTGAAGATATTATAGCTCTTGAGAAAGATTTTATTTAATTTGTACAGATAATGAGCTAAGCCCATTATCTTCTGCTGAGTTTTCTTCAGCAGAAGGCTCACGCACAGAGACCGTGCTTGAAAATATTAAAGGAGACCAACTTGTATTTTATTGATGTTCAAGGCACACTTATAAGCGACGATGATAAGTCACCGATTCGTGGAAGTAGAGAGTTTATAAAGAGATGCAATACAAAAAATATTCCATATATGGTTATAACAAACAACACAAAAAAAGCATCAAAAGACTTTTATAATTTTTTAATCTCACAAGGTTTTGAGTTTGGTTTTGATAAGTACCTTGATCCACTTATGATACTTGAGTCTCATGTCGAAAAAGACTCTGTTGCTGCTTATGGTGCTGAAGAGTTTTTAAAAACTCTTTCTTCTATGGGCTACAACTTAGACTATACAAATCCTAAAACAGTTTTAGTGGCTATAAAAGAAGATTTTACTAATGAAGACTATGCACAGATGATAGAATTTTTGCTCCAAGGTGCCTCACTAGTTGGCATGCATGAGACTTCCATCTATGCAAAAAACTCTAAGAGATACCCTGGTGTTGGGGCAATTTTAAAGATGCTAGAATTTGCAACTTC
>JAVEST010000180.1:0-2736 GCA_034006465.1 Sulfurimonas sp.
AAAAAGCCTCATCATCTTCAAATAAAAAAGAGATGGTATGCTTATCTTTTATCTCAATATCCACTAAGATATTAAACCCAAAAAGGAGCCTTTTATCTACTATATCTATAGTAAAATCATCATAAGTAGCATCTATGATATTTTCATGCTCACTATCTCCATATTTTATGAGTGTGAGCATATTTTTAGGTAAAAGATAGCCCAGTTTTATCTCTAAAACTTTATCAAGCTCCTCTTTATCTAAAATGAGATTTTTATTTTTATCGTAATTATGAGTTAGTTCAGAGGTATAAGCATCTGAAAAGTGCCACAGCACCTCTATTTTTTTTAGTTTATTGTTTTGTATAGGAAGCTTTAACCTAACATCAGCAGTAGGAATCATAAACGAACATGTAGCACAAGAGTACAATAGTGCTTGTGTTAGCAGTACAAAAAGTAGTATTTTTTTCATTTTACAGCGCTAAGTAAAAAAACTCCATACTCTTTGTGTGGTTTTTTAATGGTGTTTACCTGTGAGACTTCGACATCTCTAAATCCGCATCTTGAAGCGATATGGCAAAGTTTATCTGTATCAAATCCAAAATGAAAAACTCCACTATTATCAGAGTGAAAACTTCCATCTTCAAGTTCTAAGTCTGCTATGGCTATAAAGCCATCATCTTTTATGTTTGAGTAAATGGTAGAGAAAAACTGATGCAAATCTTCTATATGATGCAGAGTCATAGAGCTAATCAACCCATCAAAATCTCTTTGTAGTGGTGTTTTTATGATGTCTTGATTGAGCGGCTCAATACTAAGTTTGGCAGTGTTTTTAGATATGAGTTGCTCTAACATACTTGGTGAAGTATCAACCCCATAAACCTTTTTAACATACCCCGCTATCTCAAAACCTAAGATGCCAGTCCCAGTGCCAAAGTCTAAAAGCTCCATCTCACTATGCAGAGCAAATCTCTCTAAAATAGCCCCACCTATAGTTTTTGTGTTAGTATTGCTTCTTTCATCCCAGTCTTTAGCTCTTTGTTCAAAATAATCTTGTGTCATTTCTATCCATATTTTTTTAAAAGATTATATCACAAAAAAATAAGCCTTAAAAGGAGTGATTTTACAGATATTTTTCAAAGCAGTGGTATAATTTTTAAACATAAATTTAAATTTCGTTTTTTGAAGGATAAACATGAAACACCTACTTTTAAGCCTACTTCTCATCTCTTCACTGTGGAGTGTGGAGCTTGGTTGGTCAGATGACTATGAAGCGTCGTTAGAAATAGCACAAAAAGAGAACAAAAATCTCTATGTACTCATAACTTCATCAACTTGTGGTTGGTGTAAAAAGTTTAAAAACACAACCTTGCAAGATAAAGAAGTATTAACGATGCTAAATGAAAAATACATATTAGTTAATATAGACAGAGATATAGATGATTTTCCATCATGGATGAACACAAAAAGTGTCCCAAGACACTACTTTGTAACTGCAAAAGGTGAAGAGATATTTACATTTATGGGCTATTGGGACTCTTTAGATTTTAAGTCATTTTTAGGTGATGTTGAGAAGAAAATTAAGCTTCGTTAAGCTTATATCAGACTAGTTTAAACTAGCTTCTCTTGTCCAATGCGATACAAAGCAAAGTCATACTTTAGCGGGTCATTTTCATCAAAGCTCTTTAGCATCTCTGTTAGCTCTATTGCGGCTTGCAGGTCGTAGGTTTTTCTATGAAGTAGCCCTAGTTTTTTTGAGACATTAAAAGTGTGAGTGTCTAGTGGCATTATGAGGTCTGCCTTGTTTACGCCACTCCAAAGTCCCATATCTATGTTGTCTTCTCTAACCATCCAGCGTAAAAACATCATCCATCTTTTGAGTGCGCCTGCTCCCTTAGTCTTAGTGGTAACTTTTGAGATTAAAAATCTATAGCCTTGAGAGTCATGTGGAAAAAGTGAGTTTATTTTCTCTATAAGAGCGTTGATGCCGTGGATAACGCTTCTCTCTTTTATGTACGCAACTCTAAATATCTCTTCTAAAGAACTCGCTTCATTTAATCTCTTTAGAGCGATAAAAAGGGCTATGACATCTTCACTCTTTTGAAATCTATAGTAGTGATTTTTCAAAGCCTCTTTTATCTCTTTATCACTCTTTTTTAAAAGTGTAAAATCGAGTGAGTCTAAAAACTTCACTATTTGTTTAACTCCACCATAAGCAAACAAGGCACATATCAAAGAGATATTTGCATCTTTGTAGCGTTTAGCAACCAAAATCGGGTCTAGCTTATCTTGTGAGATTTCATCTACTGCATCTCTTTTTTTAGCTTCAGCATCTAGTAGTTTTTTAATGTAAATGGTAGAGTTTTTTTCGCTCACTTGAACCTGCTATGTTTAGTTGTTTTCTATACTTTGCAATGGTGCGTCTAACCATTGTAACTTTAAATTTATCTTGGATAAGGTCAAGAAGCTTCATATCACTAAGAGGTTTAAGGCGATTTTCTTGCTTGATAAGCCCCACCAAAAACTCCTTGATGGCTGCATTTGAGACATCTTCATCTATGGCAGTTGTAAAAAATTCTTTCATTGCAAAAAGGCCCCTATCACAAGCTATATATTTGTTTGCAATTGCTCTTGAGATAGTAGATGGGTTGTGCCCAAACTCATCTGCTAGGGTCTTTAGAGTAAGTGGCATAATCTGTCCACCTGTAAAAAACTCATACTGATATTCAACTATCATAAGCCCTACTTTATAAAGTG
>JAVEST010000030.1:0-18116 GCA_034006465.1 Sulfurimonas sp.
CATCTTCTATGCAGAGGTTGAGCTATATGCCCAGGTCTAAGTCTATGTCTTGGACTACTACTATTATTTTCACATATAGAACCAATATCTATAACTCTTGAGAGATGACTTCTGTTATTATCGTGCATGGAGTTAGCATCCCAGTATCCAGCAGATGCATTCATTAGCTCCGCAGAAGCTCCAAAGATAGCTTCAGCAACCATACTGTTTTCTATGCCTCTGTTATTTACTTGGGTCATCATCGGAAGAGATATAACAGCTATAGAGATAATCACAATAGCAAAGATCAACTCTATAAGTGTAAAAGCTCTTCTGCTTAACCTTTTAGCTCCTTTTACCACATGCTTCTCCTGTTGGTATTGGTCACATTATGATCTTTTGTGACCGTGTCAGTATCATGTTTACCGCTCCAGCCACCACTTTTCCTAGAAAACTCAACAGAAAATTCATTTGTTGTAGCATCTGGATTTTTTGGATTGTGTATCAACCAACTAGAAGCATTGTTCTCCATGGTAGTTTTATATGGGTAACCAAAAGTTTTATCATCATAATTTAGTTTTACTGTAGATATGTAAGGTGTATCTTCATCCCTATCAGCAATGCTCTCCACTACTAAAGCATCGCCCTTTTGAGATACTAAATTATTGGTAATATTACCATCATTTGCCACATCATGCTTTGAATTTATAAACCATCTTAAATCATTTGTATTTTTTGAGTCTAGGCCATCAGGAAGCAGTGATTTATTGCTATCTTCACCAAAACAGTACGCTTCATAGTAGATAAAGGCCGTGCCACTATCGCCATCATATCTCTGTCTTGGCGCATGAGTCCTACCATAGATAAATGTTGCGTTATTATCAGCAACTTCCTTTCCTTCAATATTTACTGTTTTTCCATTAGCAGTATAACTTGATATGGCAGTTAAATTTATATCGTTCCCCTTTACTATAAATGGGCTTATAGGCGTATCTACGGCCCTCTTAAAGTTAAAAGATAGTTGGCTAATAATTTCATCATCACTTATAGGAATTTTTTTTACACCTTTTTCAAAATCTAGATTTTGACCTACCTCTATCTCGTTTATCTCTGGTTGCATCTCTATTGCTTTTATAATAGTAGGTACAGCCACACCAATACTTACGCTGTTTTGCCAAGACCCTTTATCAAAATTTTGTGTCGTCTTATTTAGCCTATTTTGTGCTGTTAGAGTAAGAGAGAATGGCGCTGACATATTAAGATCACTAGAGAGATATGTAAAAGAAGAATCTTTATTATTATGCAAAACTACATCGCTTAAAGCAAAGTGACTTGGTATAAAAGTAGCATCTATATCTCCACATATCCAAGCCCCTGATGGGCTGCATTCTGGGTATGTATCTTCATTTTCTATATCAACAGTTGCCCATGCTTTGTCTATCATCTTGATATTCACTTTGGCAACATCTGTAAATGCTATACCAATATCAGCTTGACCATCTATTATGGTAAATGGTGTTGAGGCGAATTCAAGTGAGCCTTTTAACTCTTTTTTTATATCTCCATTAGGCATATATAAAGTTTTGCCTAAAGCTAGAAAATTATTGTTAGAAGCAGAAATATTATAACTAGGAGTTGGCGTATTACCTCCATACTGCGAAGCTATGAGGGGAAACTTATATATTTGTGCAGAAGTTAAAAGCTCTATTTCCTCGCCTACAGGTTTACTAAGCACAAACTTATCTGGACGAAGCGCAAAGCTATCTACTGAACAAGCATGTTTTATTTCATCATTTTGCTCATAGCTAATTTTAAATAGTGCGGCTCTTATAGCTTTGCTATAGTTAAATTGCTCCACCTGATTAGTTCCGTTAAAGTTAAGGCTTGTGTTATTAGAGATAGGGACGGAATTATCACACTTTTTCTGTTTAATAGCATCACTATCTTCATTAGAATATGGATTTTCTATAAGAGAGATTTTTAACTCTCCTGCAAAAGATTGTAGAGCATCCATACTATCATTTAATGATATGATTTTTACATTAAAAGGTCTATTTACTACTTGTGTTGTTAGCCATGTATTTGAGCTTTTAGGATTGTTGTACTCACCATTTCCACCATTTATGTTTACAACATTAAACTTTCCTAGTACTCCCTCTACGCCTAAAGAGGTGTTAATATCAGCACAAAGTCCTATATTTATGGGTGATTCATCACCAAAACGAACGCCTATTTGGGGATTTTCATAAGAGACTTTATAGATATTGTTGATATTTATATCACCTTTTTGAAGAATTTTTGCTTGAAATGTTACAAACGCTTTATTGCTATCTGAAGCAGTATAGTTAGGAGTTAGCTTACCACCATGAGTTGAACTCGCATCCATTCCAACTCTCCATTTTGTTCTATTTGTAGCAAAGAGAAACTCGGCTAAATCATCTCCTTGCTTATCTGTTTTACTTGTAAAAGCAGATTCATATACATTTTGCATTTGCATAGAGTTAGGAATATATTCAAGATTTTCATCATCTAACTCTACAGTGATTTCAACTTTATCAGCAGGCTCTAGGCTTATATCTGTTACATCTTTTTTCATATTAGATATCCATGTCTGCACAGTAATTGTGTCGCCAACCTTTGCATCTTCTATCGCATTTCCATCTATGGCAAATAACTCTTGTCTATAGCAAACTCTAGGCTCATACAAGTTAGTTGAAAAAATTGCCAAACTTGGGAAGTAGTCATCGCGAGTTGTTGAGAATTTAATTTCAGCTCTATAATCGCCGTTTTTCACCAAATTTAAACCGCCTACTCCTACATCAAAAGTTTGAACATCTATTCCTAGATTGTTAGTGTAACTAGGATATCTGACTATATCTTCTGAGATGTGCGAGAAAAAAGCGTTATCCTTTTCATTCCCATATTGATGTCCTATTGCTGTGTTGTTTAGATATAACCTATCTTTAACAATGGCTCTATCACCCTCTCCCACAAAGATTGAGACTTTAGATACAACCTCTCCATTTGTCGGAGTAATAAAGCCATCTATTTTTATGGTAGTGTCATTAAAACCAGCTTTATCTTTAATAGCTCTATACCCATCAAAAACAGATATATTTTTTAAACTACTGCTCTCATCCTCATAAATTACCACTAAAGCCCATCCGCCAAATCTACCTAAAGAGGAAGTGTTTACGCCATCTTTGTTCGCTTTAACATTTGCTACTGTGACCATACCATTTATCTCTGAACCCTTTTTACCAACAAGCTCAGAAATATCACTATATGTAGAGTAGGTATAACCAAATATAGCACCACTTTGATATAAGTCTATCTGTTGTGGTATAGAGGTTATTGGAGTTACATTTGGCACACTAATTTTCATAGGTTCATTTAATTTAGCTATTGCCCCCTCTTTAAATTCATAAAAAACATGCCCTTGGGCATATATAGCAGCCCATTTAACCTTAGCATCTGCTGGAATATTTAGTTCCGCTTGAGATGAGTTAAATGTGCTTGCATCATTATCAACATCTATATATTTCATAAGTAACGCAACATTTGTTAGAATTGGACCAGTGTGATCATAACACTTACCCCCAATCAACTTTTGCGCGCATAAGACACTATTGCCTATAAGCTGATAATCTCCGCGAATATTTCTTGTGTTAAGAGGGTTTCTAAGAGCAAAACTTCTTTGATTTTCTGAAATATTACTATTATCTATACTAATCTTTAACTTATACTCCAGTGTTCTTGTACCTATAAGTGGTTTGTAGCGCCCCTCAATACGAATATGAATTGTTGTTCCGGCAGTTACAAAAAATGAAGGTGCAGTTTTTGTATTACTATCAGATGAATTACTATAGTAGCTATCCTCATTGCAATTTGAGCCAACTATGATAGAATTTTGCTTAGAGCCTACTATAATAGATCTCATATCTAGTGATATATTTATATTCCCAGACATACCCGCTGTAAATTTATAGTAATCATATTTATCATTAGATTTATTAACACTTCCTGTTACTGTGTGAGATACAGGAGTGGCTTTATTATCCAGCTGAGAGATTATTTCTTCTTGAGAACAACTGTTATTTGAACCATTATCAGCGTAGATTGGTGTTGTACACAAAAAAAGTAGCGTAAGAAAAAAAAACTCAAGATTTCTCAAGGGCCGACTTGAAAATCTCATAATAAACTCCTGTTCAATGTAAATCTTTATACAAACTGTTAGTTTACATATGATTTTAAATTGTTAGGATTTATTATACTGCAACTTTTAAAAAATTAAGTTTAACAGTTTATATTTTCTAAGCCTTAAGCTTAGAAATTTTTATACTTACGCAAAAGGGGAAGTTATTTGTTTAAAAATGAGGATATTTTTTCAGCTATACCATATTTTGCAGATTCGCCTAAGATAATTTGGGCTGCTTTTTTGTTGTCTGTGTTAAAGACAAATGGTCCTATAAAGTTTACAACTGACTCTTCTATGGGAGTTTGGATGAGGACTATATTTAAGATTAGAAGGTTTGACTCTTTGTCTATCTCTAACTTTTCTTTAATGCTACGCGGGACTTCAAAGTCATACTCTCTAAGAACAAAAGGATCTATTAGAGTAAAAGATATTCTTTCATCTTCACAAGAAGTCATCTTCATAAAAACATCATCAATTTTTTTTAATTCAACTTCTTTTACATTCTCAAAACCCAAAAAAGGTACACATATATTAAATTTCATAAAAAACCCTCTGTAAAATTGTATGTCATTATAACACTTTAAGCATAAAATGTGCCATGACCCGAAGAAAGATTTATCCTATGTTATATATCTTTTAGATAGAATATCAACTTATTTATTTACAGGATATCATTTGATGAAACTAAAACATACTTTTCTCTTTATATCATTTACTGCCATCTTTTTTTTAGGTGGTTGCTCTAAAGAGATAGAAGAGTACAACAAACCTGCTATATATTGGTATGGCAAGATTGTAAAATATATCTCTCAAGGAGACTTAGAAAAAGCTGATAACTACTACAGCTCACTTCAAGGTGAACACATCGGCTCGCCTCTGCTTCCTGAAGCTACTATGATTTTAGCCATAGCTCACATGCACTACGATGAGTATCTTCTTAGTGAGCACTTTTTAAATGAGTATATAAAGAGATATGCAACTATAAATGAAAAAGAAGATGCTGAGTTTTTGAAGATAAAGTCAAAATACTTAGCTCTACCTCTTCCAAGAAGAGATCAAGCTCTTATAGAAGAAGCTATACAAGAGGCAGATAAGTTTAAACAAAACTATCCAAACTCTATGTATTTTTCTCTAGTAAACACAATGCAAACTCGCCTTTTAATGGCAGAAGCTGCTCTAAATGAGACCATAGCCAGCCTATACGAAAGGCTTGATAAACCAAAGGGAGCTGAGTATTATAGAGCTATAAAACCTCAACCATGGGTTGATTGGAATGAGATAGACAGAGCACAAACTCCATGGTACCGCGCTTGGTTTGAGGGCGATGGAACAGAGAGTTGGTATGCTTTTATGGTTCCGCACACAAAGAGTGTAGTATCAAGAAACTCTGTAGTTGAAGATGCGCCTCAGAGTGCAGAAGAAACTATAAAGCAAGAAGAGCTAAAAGAGCAAGAAGAGCTAAAAGAGCAAGAAATACCAAAAGAGAAGAGTTTAAGTCAATTTCAAAAAGATGAACTCCAAAAAGCACAAGATTTGAAAGATAGGGGCATCTTAAGTGAGGATGAATTTGAGTCTTTGGTAGAAAAAATATTAAAACTTTAATAAAGATATAGGAAACAAATATGAAACTAAGCAACTATGGAGAATTTCCAGCAAATATACCTGTTATAGCAGAAGATGAACTTTTTTTATACCCTTTTATGATATCGCCACTTTTTTTAAGCGATGAGAGTAACATAAATGCGGCTACTCTCGCTATGGAAGATAGCTCTTTGGTTATAGTATGCCCAACAAAGCCGACACATGAGGGAAAAAGAGATTTTGATTCACTCTATAGTGCTGGAGTTGTTGGCTCTATCATGAGAAAAGTCTCTCTCCCAGATGGCAGAGTTAAGGTTCTATTTCAGGGCTTAGCTCGTGCACAGATGCTCTACGAAGTACAAGCATCACCACTTGTGGCAAATGTTGATGTTTTAGAAGCTACAAATATTAGCTCTCTAAAGATAGATGCCATACTTGAAATTGTACGCGAAAAAGTTAGAACACTTGCGAGTGTAAGCAACTATTTTCCACCTGACTTACTTAGAACCATAGAAGAAAACCACGACCACAACAGAATCATAGACTTGATTTGCAGTACAGTCAAGCTTAAAAAAGAGCAGGCTTATAAGCTCTTTGTTGAAATAGATACAGAGAAAAGATTTTTACTTTTAATAGACTACCTTATAGATGAGATTGAAGCGAACAAACTCCAAAAAGAGATAAGAAGTAAGGTTCACACTCATATAGAAAAAGTAAACAAAGAGTACTTTTTAAAAGAGCAATTAAAACAGATTCAAAAAGAGTTAGGAACTGATACTGCAAGAGATGAAGAGATAGAAGAGTACCGCAAAAAACTTGAAGCCAAAAAAGGCAAGATGGGCGAAGACTCTTACAAAGAGATTTCAAAGCAGATAGATAGATTCTCAAGAATGCATCCAGACTCCTCTGATGCATCTATGACTCAAACATATCTCGACTGGACACTAGATATCCCTTTTGGAGAGTTCGCAAAGAAAGCTCTTAAGATAAAAGATGTACAAAATCAACTTGATAAAGACCACTTCTCACTTGAAAAACCAAAAAAGAGAATAGTTGAGTACTTTGCAGTAAAAGAGCTCTTAGAGCTAAGAGGCTCTTCTAGCGATAGCGTGGGTGCTATTTTATGTTTCTTTGGACCTCCTGGTGTTGGTAAAACATCTTTAGCTAACTCCATTGCCGTGGCTCTTAAGCGTCCGCTTGTAAGAATAGCGCTTGGCGGACTCGAAGATGTAAATGAACTTAGAGGCCATAGAAGAACTTATGTAGGGGCGATGCCAGGGCGTATAACTCAAGGTCTTATAGATGCAAAGAAGATGAATCCTGTTATAGTCTTAGACGAGATAGATAAAGTCTCAAGATCTCAAAGAGGTGACCCTACTGCTGCACTCCTAGAGATTCTAGACCCTGAACAAAACAAAGAGTTTAGAGATTACTATCTTAACTTTGATATAGATTTAAGTAAGGTTATTTTCATAGCCACTGCTAATGATGTAGGTCGCATCCCAGCACCACTAAGAGATAGAATGGAGTTTATAAACATAAGTTCATATACTCCTCAAGAGAAGCTTGAGATAGCATCAAGATACTTGATTCCTCAAGAGCTTAAAAAACATGGTCTAAAAAAGAGTGAAGTGAGCATCTCAAAAACGGCTCTAAAAGAGATCATACATAGCTACACAAGGGAAGCAGGCGTTAGAAATCTTCGCCGTCGTTTAGCTGATATTTCAAGAAAAGTAGCCTTAGAGATACTAGGTGACTCTACTGTAGACAAAGTCTCTGTTACTGTAAAAAATCTCAAGAAGTTTTTTGACAAAAGTGTTTTTGAGATTGAAAAAACTACAAAGATTCCTGTAGTTGGCGTTGTAAATGGACTTGCTTGGACAGCAGTTGGCGGAGATATTTTAAAAATCGAGAGCATTAAGATAAAAGGCAAAGGCACCTTACAGCTAACTGGTAGCCTAGGCGATGTTATGAAAGAGAGTGCTAGAATCGCAATGAGTGTGGTTAAAACACTTATAGATGATAAAAAACTCAAAATAGACTTAAATAAGGTCCCTCTCACCTTTAAAGAAAAAGAAGACAAAGTAGAGATAGATGCAAGCGAAATCTACAAAAGATATGATTTACATATCCATGTCCCAGATGGCGCTACTCCAAAAGATGGACCTAGTGCTGGTATAGCACTAGTAAGTGCTATCGCCTCAATACTAAGTGACCAGAAAGCTCGCTCTGAGATAGCTATGACTGGAGAGGTCTCTCTTAGTGGAGACGTGCTTCCTATTGGCGGACTCAAAGAGAAGCTTATTGCTGCACATAAAGCCGATATCAGCAAGGTTCTAATCCCAGCTAAAAACTACGAGAGAGACTTAGAAGATATTCCACAAGAGGTAAGAGACTCTTTAGAGATTGTTCCTGTTAGTAGAATAGAAGAGGTTTTAAAAGAGATTTTAATTAAAGAGTAAAAGTTTTGTAAGGGGTTGCAAGAAAAACCTACCCCTGCCTCAAAACGAAGTTTCTTTAGAAAACGAAGTTTCTTTAGAAAACGAAGTTTCTTTAGAAAACGAAGTTTCTTTAGAAAAACAGACTAGTCCCTTTTAGCGTGTAGCATTAAATTAAAACGGCTGATATTTTTTTGATTAGCTCATTATTTCTAATTGGCTTTACTAAGAAGTCATTTGCTCCGCACTCTAAAGCCTCACTTTTTTTCGTCTCATCTGTTGTTAAGACGATAATTGGTAGTTGTCGAAGGTTATCATCGGCACGAACAACTTGTAGCATCTCTATCCCACTCATAATTGGCATAATTATATCTAAGAGTATTAAGTCTATATCATCTCTTGATTTTAAAATCTCTATTGCCTCAGCACCATTTCTAGCCTCAACAACCTCTTTTACACTTTCACTTTTCATCAGCATTGATTTAAGCAGTTTTAGGTTTATCGTATCATCATCTACTGTCAATACTACTAGTTCTTGCTCTGGCATACACTATTTCCTTAAATAAATTTTTCTAAAATTTGACGCAAAAGGTCTCTGTTTACTTGATTTTTGATTGTTGCATCCACATAGATGCTATTGTCTGTTGCATCTTTTTGTAGCGAATCGCTAACAACTACTAAATATGTCCTAACTCCTTTACTTTTTGCTTCCATAGAGAGTTTTTTAAGGTTTAAACCCTCTAACTCCTTATCAAAAAGTATCACTCTGTAACTATTGGCATCTACTAACTCTTGAAGTTTACTATATGAGTTTACACTCTCATATCTATAGCCTAATGAATTTAAAAGTTGGGTATATAATTTTAGCTCAAAAGGGCTCCCTTTAGCTAGTAATACGTCAGCCCTATATGGTCTTTTTACTACATTTACATCAGTTATAGCATCTTGTACAATAGTTGTGTCCATATTTTGTGTATCGTATGTCTTTTTATCTTGCTCACTATCTTCATCTATAGCTACTATTTTCTCTGGTAAAAATTGAGTCAAAAGATTTACAATCTCTGCTCGGATTAGAGGTTTAGTTGCATACTCATCAAGCCCAACCTTTAGAAATCTCTCTCTATCACCTTTTAGAGCATTTGCTGTTAATGCTATGATTGGAATATGGGGCTTAGCAAAATCTTCTTCATAGCTTAGCATCTCGATAGTAGCTTCAACACCATCTAAGATTGGCATCTGAATATCCATAAAAACTATATCAAAATTTCCATCTTTTCGTTTAGAAAAAGCTTCAAGTCCATTATTTGCAAGAGTTACACTTAGTCCTAAATCTTCAAGCGTGCTTTTAATGAGCTTTTGATTTATAATATTGTCTTCTGCTACTAATGCATTTGCCTTAAACTTTGTTGCATCTAGATCTAAGGATTTTATTTTATTGGTTTTATTTGTATGAAAACTTTTATTTAAGTAGTTTTGGAGTGCAGTTTTTACTTTAGAGATATCTAAAGGTTCATAAATAGTTTTAAATATATCAATATGCAAAGAGTCTATTTTTTTCATATAGTAAGATTTAGTTAAAACTACCAAAGCCTGAGGGAGCGCAGCGTAATGAGATAGCTCAGCATCTTGAGTATAATCATAATCAACAAAGATTAAGTCATACTTAGCAGATTCGCTAAGAGCTTGTAGCTCGTCTAAGTTCGTAAATTTTGTATAAGCTACTCCAAAAAAGTCTAAATACTCTTTGAGATAACTCTCTTGAGCCTTTGTTTTATAAGTACCATCAAGTATTAGCACCCTGATATTTGAGAACTTACCCCTTAAGCTGCTATTTATTGGCTCTGCTTCTTCAAAATCAATAGTAAAGAAGAAAGTTGTACCTACTCCAACTTCACTAAAAATATCAAGGTGACCACCCATAAGTTCTATAAATCTACTAGAGATAGTAAGTCCCAAGCCTGTACCGCCATATTTGCGAGTTATCGAACTGTCTGCTTGTGAGAATGCTTCAAAGATTCTTGATTTTTGCTCACTTGATACTCCGATGCCATTATCTTGAACTTCAAACCTAACTCTTGTTACGCCCTCTTTTTTAGACTCTTGTTTTCTGACATTTACATTGATAAAGCCGCCATTGCTAGTAAACTTTACTGCATTTGAGAGAAGGTTTATGATAACCTCTTTAAGTTTTGTTGGATCTCCATTTAAGGGTTGCTCTAAGGCTGGATCTATAAAACAACCCAAATCTATATGCTTTTCACTTGCACGAACACCATAAACTTCAACCGCACTCTCAAACTCGAGTATAGGATTAAAAGCTATGTCTTCAATCTCAATCTTATTACTCTCAATTTTTGATAAATCTAAGATATTGTTAATGATTTGTAGAAGGTTCTCAGACGATTTTTCTATGATTTCTACAAACTCATTTTGTTCTTCTTCTAAACTTGTATCTTTTAAAAGTTCCGTAAATCCTACTATTCCATTTAGAGGTGTGCGAATCTCATGCGACATATTTGCTAAGAACATAGATTTTGCTTCACTCGCCTCTTGTGCAACCTCTTTGTCTCTTTTTGTTTGCTCTATTATCCTCTCTAAGAGATCGTACGCTTGGGCTGTTCCATCGGCTGTTTGTAAGTTAATCTCTGCTGTATTTTTTTGCTCATCTGCATCAATGGCAACTCTTTTTAGAACCTCTTCTAGATTTTTAATATTTTTTGCAATCTCTTCTGAAAAGAAGTATCCAATCGTTGCCAAAATGAGCGTAGTTAGCCATATTGTTAGCGCCACAACAAGAAGCTGTAGAGACTCTTCTTGAATTTTTAATGTCCCCTCTACCATATGAGCTAAAAGTATATTTTCTGCTTTTGTAATTAAGTTGATTTTTTCAGAGAGCATAGCAAACCAAATGCCTGAGCTTATATTGTAGTCCCCTTCTTGACTCTCAGAGATAATAGCAGTTCTCTCTACATTTATATCTTCAAACAATTCTATCGCATCTTCATTTTCAAAAATAAGGCTTAGATTACTTAAAAGTATCTCATCATGCATCGATTCATAAGCTAAAGAGTCAGCCTTACCAATTATAGATATCCAGAGATTTAAATCTTTGTCTTGGAGTTTTTCTGAACGGGAGATGATATATGATATATGCCCTCTCTCTATGGCGCTATACTCTTTGGCATTAACCATTGACATATAGACTGAATATAGCTCATTTATATCTTTGTCTATTTGATACTCTGTTATCTGTTTTAACTCAGCAATAAGTATTTTTTGAGCCTTTGCATAATTATTGGTAAAAATATCTCCAAAGGTCGGCTTATCACTATCTACGAGTTGTCTTGCTAATTGAATCTGTTTTAATGTTTCTTGCGTGGATATAATATTTTTACATGCGTTACAGTTAGCATCTTTTTCTGAGTGCTTATGTGACTCTGATTTGTGTTTTGCTTGAGAAAGATACTTTTTGTACTTCTCATCTACTATTTTTCTTTGCTCTTTTAGGGATTGCAAAATATTTTGCGATGGGTTTCCGAGATACATCGCAGTCATGCCCCTCTCCCTAGCTACATTACCAATTACTTCATTTAGATATCTATTTTCGATAATTTTATCATGAAGAATCTTTGCACTGCTATGTTTTTTATATGAACTATAGAGATAGTAACTTGTTAAAAAGAAGAGGACAACTATGGGGAGTAAACTAATTAATTTTAGTCTACTTTTTAAACCAAACTGCATTAATTTTCCATGATTGATATAAGATTTAACTTTGTATTGATAGAAGCTATATTTTCTTCTAGCACGTTTAAATCTTGTGTTTTTAAGATAGTGTCTAACTCCTGGGCAAAACTATCTACTCCTATAGTCTCACTCATTCTTTTGAGCTTGTTACAACTACTCTTAGAAGCTTCGAAATCTCTATTTTTTATAGCTTTTTGCATCTGCGAGATATAATCTTTTGCTTCATCTATAAAATCAACAAACAGCTCATTAAAACTTTGAGCATCTATGCCTATCTCCCTAGCAGCTCTAGTTTTGTCGTAATAAACTTGTACCTCTTCTTTTTTTAGCTCTGGCTCAAAAATATTTTCTTCTATTGGCATCTCATCTTTTGCAATTTTTTTCTTATCTAGTTTGTCCACCATTTCATAAAACGTATTTAAACTTTGTTTGAGTTCTAATAAATTTTCAGAACTATTTACTCTATTTAGCACCTCAAAGGCATCTTCTATGCGAAGGTTGGCTGCTACGCCCTTAAGCTTGTGTGATAGTATTTTTACATTTTCTATATTATGCTCACTTAGCGATATATAGAGGTCTTCTTTAAAGTCATTTGCCTGAGAAATAAAATCTTGAACAAACTCTTCAATGAGCTCTAGTGGAAGTCCTAACTCATCAGAAGCTAGTTGTGAGTTATAAACATAATCACTTTGGATCTCTAAAAACTGACCATAAATGGAGACAGGGGGCTCTTCTTTTGTCTCTTGTGGGATTTCTTCATATTCTAACTCCAAAGGCTCATAAGCATCTACTGTAAAATCTTCAAAATCATCTATATATATAGTATCCTCTTCTTCAATCTCATCTTGCTTGACTTCAACACACTCTTCTTCAACCTCATCCTGTTCATAATCATCTTCTATAATATCCAATGAAACATTAGGACAGACAGCTGGTTTGTGCTCTATATTTTCTTTTGCCATCTCATATTCAGTTTGAGTTAAAGCTTTAAGATTTAGAAGGTTTACAGCATAAGCCCTCTCATTTGGGTCTTCTTTTAGATAAATCACCTTAATATCTAAGTTGCATCTAAAGTTTTTATCTTTTACCTTTAAAATAACTTTTGATTCTTGATTTGAATCTGCACATATGACAAAATCTATCCAGTGCAGATGCTTAAAGTTGTGGATATAGCCAGGGGTTTTTACAAAGAGGTCTGCAAAGTCTTCTACTTCGTTTATAAGCTGAGAGAACGTGGAAAAACCTAAAGTCTTGAGACTATGTTCATCAACTCCCACAAGCTCTTTTTGATGATTATATATTAGCATCTCTATCCATCAACTTTTACGCATTTTTTCATAAAGTTTTTCTGCCTCTTGAATATTTTTTCTTGAAGCGGCTCTACTAGAGCCTATATAGCCTTTGATCTTCTTATCTTCATCATGGATTGGTATTATCTCAGTCTCAATCCAGTAATAGTGCCCATTTTTACGAATATTTTTAACTACTGCGCTCCATTCTTGTGAGTCTCTCAAGGTTTGCCACATCTTTTTGTATAGAGTATCTGGCACATCAGGGTGTCTCACTATTGAGTAACTTTTTCCAATTATCTCATTTAACACATACCCTGTGGCTTCACAAAAATTTCTGTTTGCAAAAGTTATAATGCCCTCTAAGTTCATTTCACTTATCATAACACCTCCATTAGGAGTGTACTCTTCATTAACTAGAACTTCCTTTTTCATCAATCTAAGCCTTGCTATGCAAATATTGTAGGCACAAATATATCATAATTGATAAAAAACTACACTTAGAAATAAATGTTTTTAATTATTGTTGCATCCTTTTCGTTTAAAACCGATGCTATCTCATCAAGAGTTGTAAGTTTTAAAGCTTCAAACGTACCAAAATGGTTTAAAAGTTTCACAACTTTTGCTTGTGATATTCCTTTTAGATTTAAAAGTTTACTCTCATTATCAAGTTTAACTTTTGTTTTTTTGTGAAAACCTATCGCGCATCTGTGTGCTTCATCTCTTAAGTTTTGCACCCATTGAAGTCTTTTATCTGAGTGCTTTAGCTTAAATAGCTCATCTTTTGTATGGATAATATCATCAGCCTTGCCCTTAGCTCTATGAGATTTTGCATCTATCTTCTCTTTTGAGATGGCAATAGCATCTATAAAAACTCCCGAACTCTCAACTATCTCTAACGCTAGTTTTAAAAGAGTTGAGCCTCCATCAATTATCCACAAATCTGGTGGAGAATTTTTAGAAAAACTCTCTACCCTTCTTGTTAGTGTCTCTCGCATCTGAGCATATTCATCCTTAGCATCTAAATGGTAAGTTCTATAACTCTTCTTATCAAACGCTCCATTTTCATAAACTATCATAGCTCCGACAGTAGCGACTCCTGACATGTGCGAGTTGTCAAAAACTTCTACTCTATTTGGAACTCTCTCTAAGTTGCATAGCTCTTTTATCTCGTAGAGAACCTTTTTATCATTGGTGATTTTATCTTTTTTTAGGAGCTCATTAGCATTTAGTATAGCAAGCTCTATAAGCTGTTTTCTCTTACCCTGTTTTGGTTTTTTTATAGATGCCTTTTTCTCAAACACACGACTTAGATGCTCTTCTAATAGTCCCAAACCTTCAAACTCTGATGCCACTAAGATAGGCGCTATGATGGGAGGTTTTTCATCTTTATAGAAGTTTATCAGCACTCTTTGATAGAGTTCATCTTCATCAAAACCCTCATTTAGCGGGATGAAATCATGTGTAGATGAGATGATTTTTCCATCTCTCATAAAGAGTCTAACTACAACAGCTCTTGCATCTGAGTGCGAGATAGCGAAGATATCATAGTCTTCATTTGTAGCAAAATCTATCTCACTCTTAATCTCAGAACGAGTGATTCTATCTATTCTATCACGAAGCTCAAGCGCCTCTTCAAACCTAAGATTCTCAGAATAAAAGAGCATCTTATCTTGTAGTTTTTTAACTAAGAGCTTTTTATTTTTTATAAATTCATAGGCTAAATCTACCTCTTTTTTATAGACATCTTCAGAGATATCAAGCTCACAAGGACCTAAGCACTTATCTATCTGATGATATAAACAGAGTTTTTTAGACTTTAATGAACCTTTTTTCTGAACAAGTTTGCACATCTCATAGATAGAATCCAAAATATCTCTAGCTCCTACAGAGTAAGGGCCGAAGTAGAGGATATCTCTATCTTTTATGATTTTTCGAGTTATCTCAAACCTTGGATATTTTTCTGAGGTATCTATGTAGATATAAGGGTATGTTTTATCATCGCGAAGCAGGATGTTGTACTTTGGATTTAGTTGTTTGATAAGTGAGTTTTCAAGTATAAGCGCGTCGTGTTCTGAGTTTACTAAGATATAGTTCATGGACTCTGTTTGCTCTATCATTCTAGTGATTCTAAGAGAGAGTTTAGGATTGGCTCTTAGAGTTGGAGTGAAGCTAAAGTAACTCTTTACCCTTTTTTGCAGACTCTTTGCTTTTCCGACATATAAGAGATTTCCTCTCGTATCAAAGTACTCGTAGATGCCAGCAGAGTCTGGGAGTTGTTTTATGGTCTCTTCTAGTGTCATTTTCTTTTATATCCGTTACAGTTATCTTTGTAGATTATTTAGCATAGCTCAAGTTAAAGCTCTTTTAATACTTACTATATTATTATCAAGTTCTTGTTTAGTTTCAAGATTTTTTAGCCGAAATTTAAGGAAAATTGTTGAGAAAAAATTTAAAAACTATTTTTTATATTTTAATTATATCAAGCTTTACATTAAGCCTAAATGGTTGTGGGTATAAAAAAGCTCCGTACTACTTAGAAGATGCACCACAGGGTGATGATAATGTTGAGTTTATCATAAAAGAGCCAAGCAAATGATGACTTATGATGTAATAATAATAGGAGCTGGAGTAGCTGGGCTCTATGCTGCTTCGCTACTACCAAAAGAGAAAAAAGTCCTTATCATCAACAAAAGAGAGACATTTAAATGTAACAGCTTTTATGCACAAGGTGGTATAGCTTTAGCAAAAGATGCAGATGACATTCCACTTCACATAAAAGATACACTAGATGCAGGAGCTGGGCTTTGTGATGAAGATGCTGTAAAGATTTTAAGTCATAATTCAAAAGGCGTTATAGATGATCTTATTGCTCGCGGATTTGAATTTGACTGCGACAAAGATGGCAACTTGCT
This sequence comes from Sulfurimonas sp., assembly GCA_034006465.1. Lineage (GTDB taxonomy): Bacteria > Campylobacterota > Campylobacteria > Campylobacterales > Sulfurimonadaceae > Sulfurimonas. Next base: position 16,148 of record JAVEST010000030.1, read on the forward strand.
CTACACAAAAGAAGCTGCACACTCAACAAGCAGAATCATTCATGCAGGCGGAGATGCAACGGGTAGATATGTTCACTACTTTTTACTAAAGAACAATCAACACTCAATGCTAAGTGATGCTAGAGTTGTTGATCTACTTATAAAAGATGGTGAGTGCTATGGTGTAACTGTTCTTGATAATAGAGAGAGTAAAAATATCTACGCAAGAGATATCATTATAGCTAGTGGCGGAGTTGGCTCACTCTTTGAGTACCACACAAATGCACCGTGTATCAGCGCAGATATGCAGGGCTTGTGCCTTATGAAAGGCATAGCACTTGAGCATATGGAGATGATGCAGTTTCACCCTACTGTTTTTGTAAAGAGCGAAAATGCTCAAAAACTCCTTCTAACTGAAGCTCTAAGAGGCGAAGGTGCTACTATAGAAGATGAAAATGGCAAAAGATTTCTTTTTGAGTATGATGAGAGAGGCGAGCTAGCTTCTCGTGACATTGTAAGCAAATCTATCTATGATTACACTAAAAAAACTGGTCTTAAAACATATCTAAATCTTGAAAACTTTGGCTTTGAGTACTTTATACAGAGATTTCCCAACATCTATAAAAGCTTAAGAGATATAGGCTTTAACGTTCCATATCAAAGAGTCCCTATCTCACCAGCTTTTCACTACGCCATCGGCGGAATCAAGACCGACTTAAAAGCTAGGATCCCAAATGTTAGGGGACTCTACGCCATTGGCGAGGTTGCTTCTGTTAGAGTACATGGTGCAAATAGATTAGCTTCAAACTCTCTTTTAGAGGGACTTGTTTTTGCAAAAGAAGCGGTAAATGATATACTCTCAAACACAAGAACTAAAGAGATGATAGAGTTTGAGGTAAGCGATGAAGTTATGAGTCTCAAAGAAGACAAAGCGAAAAAGAACGAATTACGCCAAATAATGTGGCGAAATGTCTCCATAGTGAGAACAAAAAGTGGCTTAAATGACGCATTAGTTAGGATTAATGCTCTTTTAAAAGAAAATATTGGTAAACTTTTGAAGTTTCGTTTACTTACAGCAAGAGAGATTGTTTTATCTGCATTAGCTAGAGAGAGCTCGCTTGGTGTACATACAATTTTACAGGAGAAAGAATGACAAAAGTAGAAGATAGCGTTCAAGCAATCGACCTCGCCGTTGAGCCTTTTGGTTGGCTATTACTGGCAATTTTTATAATAGGTTACTATTTTATAGCGGCGGAGGAGAAGTACCATATAAACAAGGCTAAACCAGCGCTATTTACGGGAACATTTATGTTTATGTTACTTGGTGGTTATTATGCAGCAAATGGCTTAGATTTTTCAGCATTTGATGTAGAAATTGCTCACCTTATACTAGAGATTGCTGAAATTTTCTTCTTCTTATTTGTTGCTATGACATTTATTGAAGCGCTTATTGAAAGAAATGTGTTTGACGCACTAAAAGAGAGACTCTTAAGTAGTGGTTATGACTATAAAAAGCTTTTTTGGATAACAGGGGCTATAGCATTTTTCCTCTCTCCTGTTGCTGACAACCTAACTACTGCGCTAATCTTATCTACTGTACTTATCACAATCGAGAAGAACAACAAGGCCTTCTTGGTTCCTGGTGCTATAAATATAGTTGTAGCTGCAAATGCTGGTGGTGCTTGGTCTCCATTTGGTGATATCACAACACTAATGGCTTGGTCTGCTGGAAAGGGTGCATTTACTGACTTTTTATTCTTGTTTCCTGCTTCTATCTCAGGCTGGTTAATTACTGCATATCTTCTTTCTCGTTTTATACCAGAGGGTTCACCTGCTAAGATTGAAAATGCACAACCAGTTTCGATTCACCGTGGTGGTAAAGTTATCATATTTTTAGGAATCTTCACAATCGCTTCGGCAGTTATTGGTAAACAAGTTATGCACTTGCCTCCAATGTGGGGAATGTTATTTGGTCTCTCTATTCTTAAGC
>JAVEST010000031.1:0-18080 GCA_034006465.1 Sulfurimonas sp.
ACACTCTTTAAACTCGTCATATCAGAGATATTTAAAGTTGTAAGATCTTTTGCTATTCTTCTATTTAATCCCTTTAGAGTTGAGCCATTTCCAAACTCTATTGCTAAATCAACGTCATTAGATATAGCCAAGATTGATTGCTTATACTTTACAGGTTTTACAAGTTGTTCACTTAACAAGGAGACGGCATCTGATTTCGTGCTATAGGCTTTTGTTGTAACATTAGAGATTACAGGAGCTTCAAAGCTATCTTTTATCATGTTATTCATCATCTCTTCTAATGGCTTTTGCGCAGATGCTAAGATCTCACAGTGCGATGCAACAGACATATTAAGCAGTAGTGCTCGCTTTGCGCCAGCGTCTTTAAAAGTCTGCTCTAGTGAGACTAGATCTTCTTTCATACCAGCTACAACGAGTTGTCCATCTTGATTATAGTTTGCAGGCCAAACTTTTTTGCCCTCTTTTTGTGCATCTTCGCAGATTAACTCTACACTTGCATCATCAAGCCCAACTATTGCCATCATTCCAGCTTCTATTGTCTGGCAAGCCTTTTGCATATAAGCACCACGATTATGCACAAGCTCTACTGCATCAAGGTAGTCTATTGCTCCGCTTGCACATAGTGCTGAGAATTCTCCTAGAGAGTGACCTAAAAACATCGTAGCTCTAACATCAGGACAAGCATCTTTAAAAAGTTTGTAAGCTATCATCTGAACCAAAAGAATAGCAGGCTGCGTGTAAGCTGTTTGGTTAAGTTTTTCATTCTCCTCAAATATAAGCTCTTTAAAATCAACACCTATTCTTTGTGACGCTTTTTCAAACATCTCTTTAGCTAGATCTGAATTCTCATAAAAATCTCTACCCATTCCAACTGCTTGGCTACCCTGCCCTGCAAATATCATTGCTATTTTACTCATAAAATCACCTTTAAATTAATATTGAAATTATATCTAAGTTGTTTATATCTTCAAGGAAATATAGTAAAAAATATTAAAATAAGAGTATTTGCTTTAATGCTATTTAGTTTGGTGTAATTTAAAAAATTTAGTTTGATTAATTGAATCTTTTAAAACAGGGAAGGTTTAGCAACACTAGCCTCTCCAAAAATGAAGAGTTAACGCTAAGTGTTTTAATAGTAGAGCAATTTTACATGCTTAAATTAAATATTTTTAGAGTTAAAAATTAGTCGCAGCCACAACTGCTACCGCCACCAGATCCGCAACAACCGTCTTCTTGCATATTCTCAGCAGGAATTCCAGATAGTGCTTCCTCAGCAGATGCATCTCTTACATTGTTGATAACTACGCTAAACATTAAATCTTTACCAGCTAAAGGATGATTAAAGTCTATTATAACGCTCTCAGTTCCAATCTCTTGAACTACAACTTGAACAGTTCCACCATCTTCACCTTGACCATAAAGAGTCATTCCTACTTCTAAATCTATTCCAGCAAATTGGTCTTTTGGAACTTCTTGTTTAGCATCAGGATTGTGAGTTCCATAAGCATCTTCAGCTTTTACTAAAACATCACCTTTTTCGCCTATTGCCATATTTTGTATTCCATTCTCTAGTCCTGGAATAACTTGACCTTTACCAAACATAAATACTAGTGGTGCTTCACCTAAGTTTGAGTCTACTATTTTGTCGCCATCACGAACTTCGTATTCTAATGATACTATCTGATTTGTTTCTATTGCCATAAATAAGCCTTTTTTAAATTTTTTTGGATTTTAACATAAGTTAAACAATATCTCCAAATCTTCTTTTAAACTACTTCATCTGACTAAGCTTAGTTTTTGCTATGCTTGCTGCTTTAGAATCTGGATATTTGGAAATAACCCCATTATAGAAGGTCTTTGCATTTTTTTCATCAGAAGTTTCATGCATAGAGATAGCAGTATGAAGCATCAGCGTAGGCATATAATCAGCTTTAGAATAAAGTGATGCACTCTTTTTAAAGTATGCAATTGCCTCCGCATAATTTTTTCTATAATAATTCATCTCACCTATCATATAGTGAGCTCTAGCGGGTCTATAGTTATTATTTATAAGATGAGTATAGTACTCTATACTTTTTGTATAATGTTTTTTGTCATAACTCTCTTGCGCTAACTTCTCTACCTCTGCATTTGGAATTGTGTCAGACTGAGAACTTTGTTTTGGCACATCCTTTTTTAACTCTTTTGAGACTAGCTCTTTAAATTTATTTAAATCGCCTACTAAAATGTTGTACTCTTTTTTTGTAACGTATGAAGACTCTATACTCTCAAGTAAAACTACTGTCTTAGCTAGAGTTTGCTTTATCTCTTTAATCTCTACTGCATTTGCTTGGGAAATTTCACTAAGCCTTTTCTCATACTCATTAGAGTTTTTTAACCCCTGCTCATTTTTTCTCTCAAGCTCTTGCAAACTTAATCTATTTTCCTGAGATTTTCTAGTAAGACCCTCAATAATAGTCTGAAGACCATCTATCCTCTCTCTTAGAGATTCAACTTCATTTGCTTGATTATTGCTTTTTACAACAACTTTGTTTAATTTGTCTTTTGTTTGAAGGATAACTTTTTCGCTTTGAGTTAAGCCGTAAGGTTGGGAGTCATCTAGATTACCAGCGCCAAAAGCGGAAGGTTCAGCAGCTAGTAGTCTTAATGGCAAGATAGCTGCAAGGATTGCAGCTAAATAGATATTTTTCATTTATTATGGAAGAAGTTTGAAGTCAACACGACGATTTTTTGACCAGCACTCTTTAGTTTTATCAGTACAAACTGGATTGCTCTCACCATAACTCACCATTGTAATACGAGTCTCACTAACACCTTCAGATACTAATGCTTTTTTAACACTTGAAGCTCTTTTTAGTCCTAGTGCAAAGTTATATTCATCACTTCCCCACTCATCACAATTACCTTCAAGTTTAATAGTATAAGAACTTGCTGTACCTTTTGCTACAGTTGAGTTATTTGTAACTTTTTCTTGCATATCAGAACGGATATTAAATTTGTCAAAGTCAAAATATACTGTTGAGAGCTCTTTTTCTAAATTTGCCATATTCATCTCGCTTGAATCTGAACCATACATAGCATTCTCACCTATAGATGAGTCTTCTCCTGAAACAACTTCAGTTCTTACACTTTCAACTTCTTGAGCTACTACCTCTTGTTGAACTCTCTCATCGACCACTGGTTCTTTATCAGCACACCCACTAAAAACTAAAAGTGCCATTGCAACACTTGATATTATGATTTTCTTCATACTTGTATATCCTTGATTTAAAATTACCATGATTGTACCAAAAAAAAAGTAATAAAGTAATATATAAAGCTATTAACTACTGATTTCCCCCATAAATATGCTACCAATCCATTGCTTGTAATCTTCCATGTTTAAGAGGGAAGAGATAGTTTTTATTGTGATGTAATCTTATAATGCCAATTGAGCTTTGAGATTTATAATTTTTTATAAATAAAACAGCATCTCCATCTATAGAAAACTTAGGAAATTCGTTTACACCTGTAGCAGTAAGCCTTCTTATAAAATCTGTTTTAGTAGAAATTAAATGTAAGTTAAATGTATTTGCAGAAAAGGCATTTGAGCTCTCTCTTGACTTATAAACTATATAATCTCCATGAGCGCTACATGCTGAGTTACTCTTGCCATAGTAAACCATCTGTTCAACACTATTTCCTTCAATCTTTTTAGAAAAAATATTTGGATAGCCTAATCTTCCTGAGACAAATACTATAGTCTCATCATTTAAAAATTGTCCGTTAACATCTATGCCAGCATAGTTTGTAAGCTTTTTGCTCTTAGCAGAAGCTACATCATATATATACACATCTGGCTGTCCATCAGGTGCCATAGTTAAAAGCAATCTCTTTGAGTCTTTACTTACATCTGAACACACCATCATTCCATCAGAAGAGATTATAGATTTACTTTGACCTGTTCTTATATTTACAAGTTTTAGAGTTGGTTTTTTAGCATCAAGTGATGTATAGTAAAATGCATCTTGATTTTTATTTGCCCATTTTGGAAAAATATTAAATCCACCCTTTATTACAGTGTGCTGATACGCAAGAGTATAGTCTGAGATAACTATCTCTGTCTTTTGTGGAGCTACTGTCCTTGAAAAAATGACTCTTCTCTTCATCCATTCAACTGGCGGGGCTTGCATATACTCATTTATATCATAAGCAATAGTATGAGCAACAAACATAAAGACATTTTTTTTACTAATCTTGTACTGTTTTATTAAAACATTTTTTTCTTTGTGTATAAGTTTTAACTCTACGTTTAGAGCACCACTATCATCTTGATACATCTTATATCTTAAGACATAGTCCGCGTCTTTATTCTCAACCATTACGCTTGCATCATTAAAATGCGTTTTACGATGATGTCTATCTACATTAAAAAGAGATAAAACATTCAAATCAGCAACAAGAGTTTTAAAAAAACTCTCTTTAAATGTATTGTCATAACTGATTGATGAATCCTCTACTGCTATACTAGGTAGAGATTCTACTTTTTTTATAACCTCTATAGTTGCATCGCTTGCATGCGAGATACCAAACACAAATAAAAAAATCAACAATATTCTCAAAGTCACTCCTTAGCTTTTAAAACTATAGTATAATTACCAGATTTATTTTGTGGATTCATAGGAAATAAAACCCCTAAAAGTCTATCTTTGATCTTATCGCACTCTTCATTTAAAGCACCATTAGCGGAGTAAGTTAAGATTCTAAAATCCATAACTTTTCCAATAGAGTTCAACTCTATAACTGCTTTGACACTATATCCTTCAGAGTTTGAAGGTGGGAAAAAGTTCTGATATACTAAAGCCTGAATTTTAGCAAAATATTCATTAACCGCGTCCGCACTTGAGTCTTTTTTTGAATCCTCACTGTTTTTAACCATATCATTAGCTAAAACTTTTTGTGAACTTTTGCTTGTCGTATTTTGGTCTATTACTTTAGATTTTTTAGCTATCTCTTGGAGTCTTTTGTTTTCAACTTTTTTTTCTTTTGGCTTTATTTTTTTAACATCTTTAGTCCAAACATCACTAAATAGTTCATCAATATTTATCTCTTTTGACTCAACTGGAGTAACCTGCTCTTCTTGTTTTTGAGGAGTTGCTTTTGTGCTTTTTTGCACCTTTGGCATCTCTAATGAGATAGATATATAGTTATCTTTTTTTAGAGCATATGCATCTATTTTTGAATTTGAAAAAAGAGTTTGGACGATTAAAAAGAAAAAAAAAGAAAAAAGCGATATCGATATAAGACCGCTAGTATAAAAATATGTGTTGTTACTATCCATTTGTAGCTAATGAAACCTCAGAAAAACCTGCCTGTTTTACAGCAGCTAAGACTGACATAACAACACCGTAGTCCAAAGTTTTATCTGCACTAATGAGTACAGTAGCTTTTAAGTCTAGTTTTTTAGAATAAAGAAAGAAATTGTCCATAAACTCATGAAGTTGGTAATTGTCTTTATTTATTTTAACATTTTGCTCTTTATCTATAGAGATATGAACAGGCGGAATTTTAGATAGTTGTTGGCTCATAGATCCTTGTGGAAGTCTAATGCTCTCTTCATATATAATATTTGGAGCTATAACCATTAAGATAGCTAATAAAACCAACATTACATCCACAAGTGGAGTAATATTTAGTTCTGGTTTATCATCAAAATCATACATATATCAAGCTCTTAGTCGTTTTTTCTAGCTAATATAGCTTCGATTTGCATCTGGATGAAACCAACGAGCTCAAAAGAATTTCTTTTTAAAATCTGATGATAAGTATATGCAAATATTGCCACAAATATACCAGCAGCCGTTGCTATAAGTGCATCAGATACACCACTTGAAATAATGGACATACTGCCACTACTTTGACCTATATGAGTAAAGGTATCAAGAATAGATACAACGGTTCCAAAAAGGCCTATAAATGGAGTAGTTGATGCAAAGATCGAGAGAAGTGAAAGGCCTTTAGTAGCCTCTTTTGTAGCTGCTAATAATGCCAGATCTAGAATCTCTTTATTTACATTTGACCTTGTTTTTATAAAGTTATTTAAAAACGAGCTCTCACTAACTTTAGAAGCTCCCATAAGAAGGGACTCTAGTGAGTTACTCTCAATTTTTAGCCAACTATTTATAGAGAAGTAGCGATAAAAAAATACCCAGTTTAATACTATAAAGTATATTGACAAAAGAGCCAAAACACCTATAGTTACTGGGTGACTCTTAAGATAAAAGTCAATTATGTTGTTTAGCATATACTATAACAATCTTCTAGCTGCTGATTCTATTCTAGCTGTAGCTGAAGCGATTGCTGGATTATGATCAGCAATATCGTTAATAAGCTTTTTAGCATCTTCTAGAGCATTAGCAACAGCACTTTCACTATCACCACGAATAGCAACAGCACCTTCAACTAAGACGATAACTTTAGTTTCATCAACTTGAACTACGCCCCAGTTTATTAGGATTGATTCAACTGTTTTATCATCTTTTTCAATGTCTATAACGCCAGCATCTAACAAAGTTGTTAGAGATGCGTGATGTGGTAAAACACCGAATTCTCCCTCTTCACCTGGAAGAGTTACGCTAACGACGACATCGTTAAAGATTTCACCATTAGGAGTCAGGATTTCAAGTTTTAACTTATCCATTACAATCCTTTAGTATTGCGAGTTATTTTTTTTGCTTTGCAGCTTTTTCAATTGCCTCATCCATACTACCAACCATGTAGAATGCATTTTCTGGCATATCATCATAGTCACCATTTAAGATTCCTTTGAAACCTTTAATAGTATCTTCTAGTGAGACATATTTACCAGGAGAACCTGTAAATACCTCTGCAACAAAGAATGGCTGAGATAAGAATTTTTCAATTTTACGAGCTCTCTCAACAATGTTTTTATCATCTTCACTAAGTTCATCCATACCAAGAATCGCAATGATGTCTTGAAGATCTTTGTACTTTTGAAGTGTTTGTTGAACACCACGAGCTACACTATAGTGCTCTTCACCTACAATTTGAGGATCAAGTAATCTCGAAGATGAATCGAGTGGATCAACTGCAGGATAGATACCTTTTTCAGCAATTTTACGGTTAAGAACTGTTGTTGCATCTAAGTGAGCAAAAACAGAAGCAGGAGCAGGGTCAGTTAAGTCATCAGCTGGTACATAAACAGCTTGAACTGAAGTGATTGATCCATTTTTTGTTGATGTAATTCTATCTTGTAATGCACCCATTTCACGAGCTAGAGTTGGTTGATAACCAACAGCTGAAGGGATACGACCAAGAAGTGCAGACATCTCAGAACCTGATTGCGCAAAACGGAAAATATTATCAATAAACATTAAAACATCAAGATTTTGCTCATCTCTAAAATACTCAGCCATTGTAAGACCAGTAAGAGCGATACGGTTTCTTGCTCCTGGAGGCTCACTCATCTGACCATAGCACAGTGCAACTTTGTCCAGTACGTTGGAATCTTTCATCTCATGATAAAGGTCATTACCTTCACGAGTTCTCTCACCAACACCAGCAAATACAGATAGACCATCATGGCCCATAGCAACGTTATGAATAAGTTCCATAATGATAACTGTCTTACCAACACCAGCACCACCAAATAGTCCTACTTTACCACCCTTAGAATAAGGAGCTAAAAGGTCAACAACTTTGATACCTGTCTCAAACATCTCTGTCGTAGTTGACTGATCAACCAATGGTGGTGGAGCACGGTGAATAGACCAAGTAGGAGCATCTGTAACTTGATCCCCACCATCAATAGTCTCACCAATAACATTAAAGATACGCCCTAGTACCTTATCTCCAACTGGAACTTTAATAGGTGAACCTGTAGCTTTTGCATCCATTCCACGAACTAAACCTTCACTCATATCCATAGCAATTGTTCTAACGCGACCATCACCTAAGTGAGCCGCAACTTCAAGTACTAAACGTCTTTTAGTACCTTCTAAATCTATTTGAACTTCAATTGCTTCGTTAATTATAGGAAGGTAACCATCAAAATCAACATCAACAACTGGGCCCATAACCTGGCTTATTTTACCAATCATATTTTTCTCCATTATTTCATAGACTCCACACCACTTATTATCTCTATAAGCTCAGTAGTAATAGCTGCTTGTCTAGCTTTATTAAATTTAACATTTAGTGACTTAACCATGTCGTTAGCATTATTAGTAGCTGTCTCCATCGCTTGCATCCTAGCACTATGTTCAGCCGCAACTGAATCAATAAGTGCATAGTAGATCGCATACTCAACATATCTACTAACTAAAGAATCTAACATATGCTCTTCATCTTGAGCTTCGACTTCTAACATTGAGTCTCTTATTTCATCACATTCAAAACCAGTAGTATCTACAGGAAGTACATTATTAATATGTAACTCTTGAGTTATCATATTTTTGTATCCATTATAGACAATACGAAGACCGTCAATCTTTCCATCTTTATAATCTTCAATAGAACTCATAATAAATTCATCAGATCTTACTTTGTCAGGTTTTGAACTTAAGTTTGCAACTTCATCATAAAGTTCAACTTCATTGTATTTAAAAAATTCAATACCTTTTTTACCGATCCCGCGAAGACGCACTTTTACATTTTTTTCTTTATACTCTGCTATTAGTTTTTTGACAGCTTTAATAGTTTGAATATTAAAACCACCACATAAACCTTTATCAGCAGTTACAAAGACAATATCAACAATTTTAGGATTTTCAATCTCTATGAAACATCGATTTTCAATTCCACCAATTCTATTGCATTTAATGCGTCCAGCTATTTCGGCAATAACCTGATTCATTTTTGCAGCATAAAGACGAGAGCGTTTTGCAAGCTCCTCAGCACGGCGAAGCTTTGCAGTAGATACAAGCTTCATCGCACGAGTTGTCTTTTGAGTGTTAGCAACACTCTTTATCTGTCTTTGAATATCTTTCAAGTTTGCCATAAAGTTTTCCTTACGCTACTACGAAAGTAGCTTTGAATTCTTCAAGTGCTTTGATAAGTAGTGCTCTAGTATCATCATCTACTTTTGAAGTGCTTCTAATGCTCTCAAAGATTTGAGGATAACTAGCTTCAATAAATGGATATAACTCAGCTTCAAAACGAACAACATTTGATGGAGGCATATCATCTAAGAAACCTTCATTACCAGCAAAAATGATAGCAACTTGCTTCTCAGCAGAGAGTGGAGAGAAAGGACCTTGCTTTAGAACCTCTACCATTCTTTGACCACGCTCAAGTTGGTTACGAGAAGTCTCATCAAGGTCAGATGCAAACTGTGCAAATGCTTGAAGTTCGCGGTACTGCGCAAGGTCAAGTCTAAGTGTTCCAGCAACTTGCTTAGTAGCTTTAATCTGAGCAGCACCACCAACACGAGATACAGATAGACCAACGTTAATCGCTGGACGAACACCAGAGTTAAATAGTTCAGTCTCAAGGAAGATTTGGCCATCTGTAATAGAGATAACGTTTGTTGGAATATATGCCGCAACGTCTCCTGCTTGTGTCTCAATAATTGGAAGAGCAGTTAATGAACCAGCACCTTTTTCGTCTGAAACCTTAGCAGCTCTTTCTAGAAGACGAGAGTGGATATAAAAAACATCACCAGGATATGCTTCACGGCCTGGAGGACGACGAAGGATAAGTGACATTTCACGATATGCAACTGCATGTTTACTTAAGTCATCATATATGATTAGACCGTGTCTAGCGTTATCACGGAAATATTCACCCATAGTAACACCAGTATATGGAGCTAAAAACTGTAGTGCTGCTGCTTCAGATGCAGTAGCTGATACAATTATAGTGTACTCCATAGCACCATGCTCTTCAAGACGGCGAATGATTTGAGCTACAGTTGATTCTTTTTGTCCGATTGCGACATATACACAAGAAACACCATTACCTTTTTGGTTAATGATTGCATCTATTGCAACTGTTGTTTTACCAGTCTGTCTATCACCAATGATAAGCTCTCTTTGACCACGGCCAATTGGAACTAGTGCATCAATCGCTTTAATACCAGTAGCTAGTGGCTCATGAACAGATTTTCTATCCATAATTCCAGGTGCTTTTTCTTCAACGAAACGAACTTCAGTTGTCTCAATAGGACCTTTACCATCAATCGGCTCACCTAGTGCATTAACAACGCGACCTAAAAGAGCATCTCCTACTGGAACCTTAAGTAAACGACCTAGTCTTTTAACACTCATGCCCTCTTTTAAGTCTACTCCAAGACCAAGAATAACAATACCTACGCTACTCTCTTGAAGGTTCATAACTAAACCTCTAGTCCCCTCTTCAAACTCTACCATTTCTCCAGCCATAACATTGTTAAGTCCGTAAACTTGAGCAACGCCATCAGCGTAAGAGACAATTTTACCTATCTCATTAATATCAACACTTAGTTCAAAGTTATCGATACGCTCTTTAATTATTGAGCTGATTTCATCAGCTTGTATTTTTGCTACCACTATTTTTCTCCTCTCGTTGAAAGTTAAATTGCTTTTATTATATGTTGTATAATTTGATCGTTGATTCTTGTTTTAGAGAAGTTAATCTCTATACCTAAATCTTCAACATCCACTTTGATACCATTAAAGTTATCTTTAACAAATGAAAGTGAAATGTTTGAATCAAACTTTTTACTTAAACCACTGCTTAAGTCTTCTATGACCTTCGTATCTAAATCGCTATCACTATAAACATTACCTTTGTAAGTTTTATCTGTATGAGCTGTATCTTTTCTCATCGACTCAGCCATAGCTGGAATGATTTCTATACGGTTTTTCTCAACTAACAACTTAATCAAAGAGTCAATATTGCTAGATTTAGCAGGCTTTACGCTCGCTAAAAGTATATCTAGTTTTTGCTCTTTACTTACATTTGAACTGCTCATGATTTCAACAAACTTAGCATCTTCAAAGAACTTTGCTAAAGTGTCAAAAAGCAGAGTCGCATTTTTCATTGACTCTGCATCTAAACCCTCTTTAAAAGCTTTAATGTATCTTTTTGCTATCAATTCTTCCATCTATGCCACCTTCTTTAAGATAACATTAGCCATAGCTTCTTTATCGAAACTCTCACTACTTTGACTTAACACTTCATTTAGCACACTCTCAACAACACCTCGAACCATTCTTCTTTGTTCAAACTCCATCAGTGATGCGCTCTGCTTAGCTATATTGACTAAATCTGATTCACACTGAAGCATAATGCTGTCATTTAAAATCTTGTTCTCTTTTTTTGAAGCAGCTACTAACTCTTCTGCAAACTTTTCAGCTTCAGAAATTTTAGAAAGTGCATCTTTTTTAAGGTTTACAGATTCGTTTAATCTATCTTGTACCTTTTGTAACTCATCAGCTATGCCTTGGCTTCTAGCTGCGAAGTAGTTTTTAGCAGGTTCGGCTACAAGGTACCAAATAAGCCCAAAAAATAGTAAAAAGTTTACTGTTCTTTGAACGATATCAGTCCCCCCACTCTCTGCACCACTAGATGCTAATGCATAAGTTGATATCATCATTATTAAAAGTAAAATTCTACTCACACCACATCCTTATATTTGACTAAATTTAGCTTTAACAGCTTCTTTAAACAGTGGAACTTGAGACATAATGTCTTTTGTTAACTGCTCTTTAGTTTGAGCAAGTAATTGCTCAAATTCTAAATACTGACTAGCTAATTCAGCTCGTTTTGCTTCTATCTTACTCTCTGCTAACTCTTTAGCATCTTGTATTACTTTCTCTCTTAGGGCCGCAGCTTCTAGTTTAGCGTTAGTAATTATTAATTTAGCTTTTGAATTAAGTTCGTTGATTTCATCATCATTATTGCCAACTTTTTGCAAATCTTTTTTGATGTCATCATCTCTTTTATTCATAAAACTAAACAATGGATTATACAGCCAACTATTAAGAACGGCGATTAGTGAAAGAAATACAACAAATGTAGCTAAAAGTAGTATCGGATTAATATCTAACATAGCACCTCCTAAAAGTTGCGTGATTATACTATTACAAAATTGAAAGGATAGTTAAATCAAAAAAAAATTTAAAAGAAATTTGTTAATTTTACAAACTAAGTAAAATCTACACAGATATTTGAGGCTATTTTGAGATATATTCTAAAAAATCATTAATTTGACTCTCATTGTCAAACTCTATAGTTAATTTGTTGCTTGAAGTTTTAACTCTTAATCCCAAAGAGTCAAATCTATCCATTATTTCACTAAAATCAAATTTATTACTCTGACTCTTAGAAGAGGCTGGTTTTTTCTCATCTTTGATATTTTTTATAATAGCTTCGACTTCTCTAACACTTAACTTTTGCCCAATTATTGAGTTAACAATAATCTGTTGCTCTTTCTCATCTAGTCCAATTAAGACCTTAGCATGCCCAGCTGTGATCTTCTTTTCAACTAAAGCTCTTTGAGTTTTAACAGAGAGTTGCAATAATCTAATAGTGTTTGTTATATGAGTTCTACTTTTATGTATCTTGCTTGCAAGCTCTTCTTGCGTAACATTATACATTTTGATAAGTTCACTATAAGCCTCAGCTAACTCAACTGCATTCAACTCATCTCTTTGAATGTTTTCTATCAGAGCAAACTGGCGCATCTTTTGTTCATCAGAATTTAAAAGGATTGCGCGGATAGTTTTTAGCTTTACAAGTTTTGAAGCACGAAGTCTTCTCTCTCCAGCAATAAGTACATAACCATCAAAGTCTTGAGTTACCACTATTGGCTGTAAAAGTCCATCATGTTTTATAGATTCACCCAATTCTAAAAGCGAGTTCTCATCAAAGTGTTTTCTGGGTTGGTATGGATTTGGTCTGATATCTTTTACACTTAGTTCAACAACAGCATCTCTTGCAGTGCTTTCATTTTCATAAGCTTCATCCATTTCGCCAAGAAGTGCATCTAAACCGCGACCTAGTTTTTGAGACTTCATTATGCTATTATCGATTGTGCCAGATTTTGATAGGCGATTGAGCCTATGGATTTTACATCATAAAGGATCGCAGGTTTTCCAAAAGATGGAGCTTCTGCAAGTTTTACATTTCGTGGAACCACAATATACTCATCTTCCATATCTTTAAATAACTTACCCTTAAAGTGTTGAGAAAGATCAGCAAAAACTTGTTTTGAGAGATTATTTTGAGAACTAAACATAGTTGGCAAAAACCCTTTAATGCTAAGTTTTGGATTAATCGACTTTCTTACAAGTTTAACTGTATTTAAAAGTTGTGCTAAGCCTTCGAGTGCAAAAAACTCACACTGGATTGGGATAATAACCGAGTTAGATGCACATAGTGCATTTATAGTCATTGGCCCAAGTGCTGGAGGCGAGTCTATAATGATATAGTCGTAATCTTTTCTAACATTTGCTATAGCTCTTTTTAGTACTAACTCTCTTCCTTCTTTGTTGTCATTGTCATAATACTCTTTTTCAATTCCAACAAGCCCTATATTTGATGGAGCTAAGTGAAGTGTTGGAAGATCTGACTTTAGGATGATATCTTTTAGTTTTTTTGTACCAATAAGTACATGGTAGATGTTAAACTCATAATCATTTCTATGAAATCCTAGCGATGTTGTGGCGTTAGCCTGTGGATCTGAGTCAATCAAAAGCACTTTTTTTTCTGCAACAGCTAGTGACGCAGCTAAGTTTACAGCAGTAGTTGTTTTACCAACTCCGCCTTTTTGATTTGCAATTACTATTACTTCACTCATCTTCTGCTATATATCCTCTCGCCGTTACTTATGATTGAACCATCTTGTTGAAGTTTGACATCTTCTAATGGAATTTTTGTATTTTGATTATGTGTAAAAAAGTTTTTGTTCTTATAAAATTCTAGCTCATATTTACTAAAAACTTGCTTCCATAAAAAATTTTCATCGATTTTTTTGAAATACTTTCTAAGTATTTCTTTTTTATCTACTGCAATATCGAGCTTTGCAAACCCTACTGGAGAAGTTACTAGATTTAGCCCAAGACCACATATAATAGCATCTCCTTCAAGATTTGTAATCATACCACCAATTTTTTTATCTTCTATATAGAAATCATTTGGCCACTTTATCCAAACACTAGAACCCTCTTCGCAAAGCAGACTCTTAAAAAGGTAGGAGAAGTAAATCGATGCAGACTCAAGTTTGAGATCTTTTGGTAAGTCACCTAGTTTTATGGCAAAAGATAAAAAAAGGTTTCCCTCTTGTGAGTTCCAACTGTTGTCTCTACTTCCAACTCCAGCACTCTGTGCATCACTAACAACCGCAAAGGGTGCTTCTATCTCTTTAGCCTTTATAAGCTTTTTTAAGAGAGTTTGAGTAGAATCAATCTCTTTAAGATAGAGTATCTGCACAAAGAAGTCTTTGCCCATTTATGTAAGATAGGACATCCATCTCTTTTTTTGAAGCAGGCTGCACACTAAAAATTCTTATACTGCCCTTTTTACACCCTACTACTATGCTATCTTTTGCAATAGAGAGGATACTCCCCTCTATATTAGTAGATGTAGTATCTTCAAGTGAGATGTTTTTAAGTTTTAATCCACTATCAAGGTAGATGCCAGGCCAAGGAGTAAATGCACGATATTTGTTATAAATCACTTGTGCATCTAAAAACTCTATTTTCCCGTCTTCTTTAGTAATCTTCTTGCAATGAGAAGCTTGACTATTATCTTGTTTTACAGCTTCAAGTGAGTCAAAGTTTTTTAAAACATCAATAGTAAGCTCTTTTGCCACTTCTGTTAATCTATCAAACAAAGGCTCAACCATTTCATCATCTTCAACACTGATAGTCTCTATCTGTAAGATATCTCCAGTATCGAGTCCCTCATCCATAAGCATAGCTGTTACACCTGTTTTAGCATCACCATGAAGCAAGGTTTGTTGAATTGGACTTGCACCTCTATACTCTGGAAGTATTGAAGCGTGAAGATTTATACACGCGGCGTGCTGTAGTACTTCAAGCGGCAAAATCTGTCCATAAGCCGCTACGACTATAAAGTCACACTCAATGCCTAAAAGTTCATCTACAACCTCTTTATCTCTTAGTCTTTGTGGTTGATAGACTTCTATATTATGTCTCTGTGCTAAAGTTTTTACAACAGGCGGAGTCATAACCTTTTTTCTACCAACAGGCTTATCTGGTTGAGTATAAACCGCTACAACTTCCATATTTGGAGTATCTATGATTTTATCTAAAATGGCTTTTGCATAAAAGGGTGTCCCCATAAATATTATACGCATCACATCTCTCCTTTAGTAAAGAGTGTGCCGCCTCTATGTTTAGCATCTAGCATATAACTCTTTACATCGCTTAGGTCAAATCCACTAGCTAAAAACATGTCAATGTTGTGTTTTAAAAGATAAGATGCAGCTTTTAGCTTAGTAACTATGCCGCCCGTTGCAAAAGTTCCATGAGGGGTTGCTTCTCTGCCTAGTGCGCACTCATCAATCTCTCTTACGATTTTTTGAACCTTTGCATTAGGATTTTTATGTGGATCTTCATCATAGTAAGCATCTATATCTGAGAGAATTATTAGCAAGTCGCTATTGGTATGCTTTGTCATATATGCTGAGAGTTGATCATTATCTCCCACTACAAGCTCTTCTGTAGCTGTTGCATCGTTTTCATTTATGATAGGAATAACACCACTACTAAGAAGTGCATCTACTGTATCTTTGATTTTTTTTGTTTCTTCATCTTTGTTTAGATTTGCGGCAGTTACTAAAACCTGTGAAGTAATTATGTTATATTTTTGGAACTCTTTTGCATATTTGTGCATCAAAACTGGCTGCCCAATGGAAGCTAGAGCTTGTTTGTTTTTTAAGATGGTTCGATCTAATTGAACCTTTGTGTATCCAGCTGCAACCGCACCAGAAGAGACTAAAAGAACTTCATTTTTTTCTCTTAACTCTACTAAAAACTCTACTAAAGCTCTCATTCTCTCTTTTGCTATAGAGTCACCCTCTGTTAAAACAGCACTACCAACCTTAACAACTACACGTCTCATTTTTAGTCTCTATCTACTTGAACTAGGTTAAATAGGGCATTTTTTAGAGCCGAAATATTTTTTGAAGTAGCCGAAGATATAGGAGCTATAAAGTAAGGCTTTGTTCTATCATATCCAAGCGTCTCATCAGCACTCTCTTGTATAAAATAAGGGATATTTGCATCAAAGTCAAAATCACTCTTTTTTGTTGGTGAGAGTTCAAAAAGCTTTATAAAACCATTTACAAGATTCTCAACATCTTCTTGTGGCACTACATCCAATCGAGTAAGAGCAATAGCGAATTTATTTTCACCTAAATTTTGCGAAAAAGCTGATATCTCATCTCTTAGAGTGTCTATCTGCTCTTTTAAATCTCTATAAGATGCTAAATCTATCATATATAACAGAATTTTCGTTCTCTCTATATGTCTTAAAAATTCTATCCCAAGACCCTTGCCCTCATGAGCTCCACCAATAATACCAGGAATATCAGCCATTACAAATGACTCATAATCTCCAATATCAACTTGACCTAGCTTAGGTGTAAGTGTTGTAAATTCATAGTTTGCTATCTCTGGTCTTGCATTTGACACTGTGGAGATAAGAGTTGATTTGCCAACATTTGGAAAGCCTACAAGCCCGACATCTGCTATAAGTTTAAGGTCTAGTCTTATCTCTCTAGTCTCACCTTTTTCACCTGGTTGTGCATAGGTTGGTCTTTGGTTTGTAGATGATTTGAAGTGAATATTTCCAAGTCCACCCTTTCCACCTTCTAAAAACTTAACCTCTTCTCCATCCACGAGCATATCAAGAAGGACTTCGCCACTCTCAGCGTCAACTATTTGAGTTCCAGGAGGCACGATGATGACTTTTTTCTGGCCTGATTTTCCGCTCATTCTAGAGCCCTCACCAGGTCTTCCACCATCAGCTTTTATATGCATCTTTTTTTGAAAGTGAGATAGTGTGTGAGTGTTGTTATCACACTTGAACCAGATATCTCCACCCTTTCCACCATCGCCACCATTTGGACCACCATTTAGTACAAACTTCTCACGACGAAAAGCAACACATCCTTGTCCGCCTTTTCCTGAACTAACCTTTAACTCAACGCTATCTGTAAACAAAGTAAACTCCTTGTTATTATAAACTCGACATAGATATAAATCACTCGCTTTGGCGAATTTATCATTCTGAAATGTTCAGTTTTATAAACTTAAATACTTAAGAACAAACTATTAATAAAGAGTAAATTGTTAAATATTTATATTTCTTTAGGTGCTAAACCTAAAATTTGTGAGTAGAGCTATTTGAGCCGAAGCTCAAATATTTGTGGAATTATGCAGCAGTTACGATTGAAACTTGTTGACGCTTTTTATCTTTTCTATGAAAAGTTACAACACCATCAACTAGTGCAAATATAGTATGATCTTTTCCCATACCAACATTTTTTCCAGGATGAACCTTAGTTCCTCTTTGACGAATAATGATGTTTCCAGCTACTACAGCCTCTCCACCAAACTTCTTAACACCAAGTCTTCTACCAGCTGAGTCACGATTATTCTGTGTACTACCTTGACCTTTTTTGTGTGCCATTTTTATCTCCTTAAATTTAGTTCCTAAATTTAAGGAACTATTATATTTTATTACGCATAAGGAACAAAGTCCCTTATGCTATGCTAAGTTTTCTTCAGCCGAAGGCTCAAGCAACTAGTTGCTTAATAACTTTAGAAAACAACTAACTATGCAGCTATTTTCGTGATACGAACACGAGTGAAGTCTCTTCTGAAACCTCTTTTAACTTTAGAGTCCTTACGACGACGCTTTTTAAAAGTAATAACTTTTCTATCACGTCCTTCGTTAATTACTTCAGCAGTAACAATAGCACCATCTACAAATGGCGCTCCCATTTTAAGTTCTCCTGCATTTACAGCTAGAACTTCTTTAATCTCGATAGTAGCTTTTGGCTCAAGAGACATTTTATCAAATAGTAAAATATCACCCTCTTGAACTTTATACTGCTTGCCACCGTTTTT
>JAVEST010000183.1:0-2585 GCA_034006465.1 Sulfurimonas sp.
TCTGCTTGTCTTCAAGGAGAGGTAAACTGGCATCTAAATCTAGCAAACGATAGAAATGTAAAAAATGGAGCACTTGGATATGAGGGTGCAAAAGCAGTAGCGCTAGAGTATCAAGATATCTTTGGAGATGACTTTTACCTAGAACTTATGCGTCACGGTATAGGCGACCAGCTCTACATAGATGACAGCATCTTAAAAATCTCTCAAGAGACAGGGATAAAGATAATAGCCACAAACGACACTCACTACACATATCCAGGAGATGCACAGTATCATGAGGCTTTTATGTGCATAGGGATGAATAAACTCTACGATGATCCAAACCGTATGCGTCACTCTGTGCATGAGTTTTACCTAAAATCACCAGAGCAGATGGCAAGGCTTTTTGCGGACATACCAGAGGCGATAACACATACGCAAGAAATTGTAGATAAGTGTGAAGATTACGAGCCAATAGTAAAGACTCCAACTCCGCCAAACTTTAAGTTTACTCCAGAGTATGCAAAAAATGATGGTTTAGAATTAAGCAGTGATGACAAAGATATCATGGATGCTGAGTATTTTATATACCGTTGCAAACTAGGGCTTGAGGAGAGACTAAAGATAGTCCCACAAGAGAAGCATGAAGAGTATAAAAAGAGACTAGAGTTTGAGATGAATATCATAAACTCCATGAAGTTTCCAGGTTATATGCTTATAGTTTGGGACTTTGTAAAGTTTGCAAAAGGAGAGGGCATAGCAGTAGGCCCTGGACGAGGCTCCGCAGCTGGAAGTCTTGTGGCATATTCACTAGATATTACAGATATAGACCCTATGAAGTATGACCTACTCTTTGAGAGATTTTTAAATCCTGAACGTATAAGTATGCCCGATATAGATATGGACTTTATGCAGGCTCGCCGCGGTGAAGTTATAGACTATGTAGTGCAAAAATATGGACGAAATCAAGTAGCTCAAATCATAACCTTTGGTTCACTTCTAGCAAAGGGAGTTATAAGAGATGTGGCTCGAGTTCTTGATATGCCACTCTCTCAAGCTGATAACATGGCAAAGCTTGTTCCAGATGAGCTTGGCATCACACTAAATGGAAGAGAGAAAAATGGAGAGTTCATTAAAGGTGCTTTCCAAAAAGAGCCGAAACTCCAAGAGCTCATCGGGACTGATGCAAATGCTGCAAGAGTTTGGGAGTTTGCTAAAAAGCTAGAGGGGCTAAAGAGAAACTCTGGTATTCATGCGGCTGGTGTTGTTATCTCAAATGAGGAACTTTGGTTTAAAACTCCTATCTATAAGCCATCAGGCGAGGATACTTTTGTAACGCAGTACTCGTTAAGTTATCTTGAAGATGTTGATCTCATCAAGTTTGACTTCTTAGGGCTTAAGACTCTTGATGTTATAGACAATGCTATAAAACTTGTAAAACATAGATATGACAAAGATATAGATTGGCACAAGATAGATGAGAATGACTCTAAGGTTTATGATGTTATCCGCGGCGGAGATACTGTCGGGATGTTTCAGATAGAGTCAAGCGGGATGCAGGATTTAAACAGAAGATTAAAACCAGATAGTTTTGAGGATTTGATTGCGGTTTTAGCACTTTATAGACCTGGACCTATGGAGTCTGGGATGTTAGAGAGTTTTATAGAGAGAAAGCATGGAAGAGAGGCTATAGAGTACACCTTTGAGCCAATGCAAGCCATACTTGGAAACACTTATGGAGTCATCGTATATCAAGAACAGGTTATGCAGATAGTTCAGACTATTGGTGGATTTAGCCTTGGTTATTCGGACATTATCCGTCGTGCTATGGGTAAAAAGTCAGATATGTCAGCATATAACGATGAGTTTGCATCTGGCGCACAAAAGCTAGGCTATGACTACGCACAAGCTTCAAAGCTTTTTGATCTGATTGAAAAATTTGCTGGATATGGATTTAACAAGTCTCACTCCGCAGCTTACGCAATGGTTACCTTTCAAACAGCATGGCTAAAGACCTACTATCCAAATGAGTTTATGGCGGCCCTCCTTACATCTGATAAAGACAACATGGATAAAGTTGTTCGCTATATCGATGAGGTAAAGAGGATGGGGATAGAGTTATCGCCTCCTGATATTTGCGACTCTCTTTTAGAATTTTCTGCCATCAGCAAGGATGACAAAGAGGTTATACTTTTTGGTCTAGGTGCCATCAAAGGTGTTGGTAATGCCGCCATTGAGGCGATGTTAGAAGAGAGAGTGCAAAATGGAGACTATATAAGTTTAGAAGATTTTGTAAACAGAATCGAGCCTAGTAAGGTAAACAAAAGAGTTATAGAGTCCATCATAAAAGCTGGCGGTTTTGATAGATATGGCTACTCAAGAAAAGCACTACTTGACCAAATAGAACTAATAATAGATACTGCAAAAGATGCTTCTATGGCTAAGAAAAATGCACATGGAAGCCTCTTTGGAGATGATGCAGAGATAACAAGTGTAAAACTTGCTTTAGCTAACTCTGATGAGTATAGTTTAAAAGAGATTTTGGAATTTGAAAAAGAGATTTTAGGTTTTTATGTCTCAGGGCATCCTCTTGATGAGTTTAGAGA
>JAVEST010000060.1:0-11183 GCA_034006465.1 Sulfurimonas sp.
CACCGATGAGCATGCCCACAATCCCCAACAGAATTGTTGTGAACATAAACATCTTCGTAACTGTATAGTCGTACTCTAATGGACGATTCTCCATATATAGCCTCCTTAAAGATTCAAAGCAATTATGCCTAATTAGATATATGACCATATAACTAGACCAATTAACAGCATTACTATAACCATAGAAATGTTTAAAGTATCTTAAAAAATGACTATTTTATGACAAATTTGAATAATATAAGTTTTTTGTTTACTTTTGTAATTTTATATATTTTTAAGAAAGTGATATATATTTAACGCGGCTCTAGAAGTTACTTAGATGCTAAAGGCATCTAAGCTTTATCTTTTTATAAGTGAGAGAAAATCATTAAATATATATACACTCTCTTTTGATCTACTACTTGCTTCAGGATGATGCTGTACAGAAACAATCGGAGAGTTTTTATACTTCAATCCTTCTATTGTGCCATCAAAAAGACTTTTGTGAGTCACTTCGGCAACCTCTTCTACATTTTTTGCAACATTGTAGTTATGGTTTTGCGTTGTAATCTCTACAAATCCCGCTGCAAGATTTTTTACAGGATGGTTTCCGCCATGATGTCCAAATTTGAGCTTATAAGTTTCATACCCATGAGAGATAGAGAGTAGTTGATGCCCTAAAGAGATGCCAAACATAGGAATTTTTGCATCTATGAGCTTTTTTATCTGCTCTTGCTCTTTTTTGAGCAGCATAGGATTGCCAGGACCACTTGATAAGAAGACCCCATCAATGCTCTTTGCCTTATATCTCTCTACCAAATCATCAGCATTAAAGCTATTTGGAAGAACTTCAACATCTAGTGATGCGCTTCTTAGCTCATTTAAAGTACCTTTTTTCACTCCAAAGTCAATTACTACAATGTTTGCGTTTGTAGCTGGAGGGGTGTCATACTTGAACTCTACTTTTGAATAAGTTGAGCTTTCATGCTTATAGGCTACTTTAGTACTCACCTCTTCTACATAGTTCACATCTTCAATGCGTGGAGAGTTTTCTAAGATCTTCTTTAGTTCCGCTTTATCGCAGATGCTAGTAGATGCTACCATCATCATAGCACCCTCTTTTCTTATTGTCTTAGCCAAAAATCTTGTATCAATATCGCAGATGCCCATAACATTGTGCTTAACTAAAAGCTCATCAAGAGAAATCTCGGCTCTAAAGTTTGAGTATCTTTTTTGGTACTTTCTAACTATCATACCTTTTACTTGTACTTTTGAGCTCTCCATATCTTGCTCATTTACACCTACATTTCCAATCTCTGGCATCGTAAATGTAATAAATTGTCCTGCACAAGCTGGATCAGTAATGAGTTCTTGATAACCACCCATAGATGTATTGAAAATCACTTCACCAACAACTGTACCCTCTGCGCCAAAGCTATTTGCTTCTAGCATAGTCCCGTTTTGAAGATATATATACGCTTTCATTTAGCTCCCCTGTGTTTTAAAAGAAAATTTTTACTCATTATTCCATACCTCTTTTCGTAAGTTCTTCTTTATAAATCTTTTCATATAGAATGTCAAATTCATCTGTTCCTGGAATATATCTTTTTTTATAAGACCTAATCTTATCCATAACAGCATCTTCCATTTGAGATGCATCTGCTATAAATGAAGTTATCGCATTATATATGATATTTTTTATGCGGTTTTCTGTTACCTCAAAGTGAATCAAATCCTCTTCGTAAAGCTCATCTAAAATCTTGTGAGAGATATCAGAGTATCTCTCTTCATAGTTTAGTATTACTCCAAACTCTGGTGCTAGTTTTTTCTTTATCATATAAAAAAGTTGTCTCTCATCTGCGAGCATAAACTCTATCTCTTCTTCATTCTCATCACAGATCTCACCTGCTTTTTCTTCTAGTGCCATCTCTTGTTTTACACTGTGGGCAAGGATTTTTTCGGCCTCTTTAGCTACTAGTTCGAGTCCTTTTGTCATCGTGACAACACCACTTTTGTTTAAGTCAATTGCAACCCTACTAGATATGTGAGGTATAGTTTTTAGTGATATTTTCATCGCGTGACCCTACTTGTTAAAATATTTTATGAATTTTACAATAATTATGATTAGATTTTGATTATTTTACCAACAAGAGTGTCAAATCAGATGCTTTTTTGGCATCCATTTTAGATAATATTTTTCCTACATTTTTAGGATTTAGTGAGCTTAAAATAGTAGCTGCTGAGTCATTATCCATATCTGAAAGAATAGCTGCTGCGGCTGCATCCTTCATCTTTGCAAAAGTTTGAGCTACTTTATCCATTTTTATGCTCTTTAACTCTTCTAAAATTTCTTCATTTTTTGCAAGCATTTTTTTAATGCTCTCTTCTTTCTCTTTTATCTCTAAGAGTTTGTTATCAACTACTGCTTCTTTTTCATTGAGTCTTGACTCTTTTTTTCTAAGAAGTTCTTCTGTTGCGATTTGTAAGGCGCTTAGTGCTTGTTTTTGTTCATCTATGCGTTCAAGCTCAACAAGAAGTTCACTCTTTCTCTCTTTAAAAATCTCTGTACATTCAAAAAGTTTATCACTAGTCTCTAGTGATAAAAGTGATGCTAAAAGGAGATGCAAGAGTATAAATATTTTCAATTTTTTTCCTTTTTATTGTGAGTCATAAGAGCTACTTCATCGAGGTCTTTCATCTCTTGAATTTTAAGCCTCTTTAACTCTTTTTCTATCTCTTTGAGTTCTAAGTATTTAAATTTTTCATGTTCAATAGTATCTAGTTTTAGTTTTTCTTTTGCTTGATTTACCTGTTTTTGAGCATATATAATCCACTCTTGATTATGTTTAACGAAATTTCTTGCGGAGTTAATAAGCTCGCGCGAGGCAAGAAAATCTTTCATATTTCCTTGCAGTGGGCTTATAATATCATTTAATGTTTGGTAAGACTTATCTAGTGCTGCCCTTGCTGAGTTTAAATCCAAATTCGCTTTTTGCACAAGGCCCTCACTCTTATCCATAGCAGTTTTTCTTAACTTGACTAAGGGAGTAAAACGAGTTTTCATCTATTTATCTCTTTTTATTTATAGCTACTTGAAACCGCGAACTTGCTCGTGGTTTTAGTTTTTAAGCCTTGCCAGCCTCGAAACATCCTGGACAATGCCATTTGGTTAGCATTCCTAAAGTTCGAAGTCCCTAAAGGGTAGACTCTGGTTGTAGGCTTAAAGTATTATTGTATCCTCTCTATCTGGAGAAGTTGAGATGATGCCTACTTTTGTTTTTGATATCTCTTCGATGATTTTAACATACTCTTGTGCAGATGCTGGTAGATCTTCAAATTTTCTAACTCCAACTGAGTTATTCCACCCTTTAAAAGTTTTATAAATCGGTTTTACATCTTCTAGATTTGATGGAAGATAGTCTATCTCTTTGCCATCAAGCTCATAAGCTACACAAACTTTCACCTCATCAAAACCATCTAAAACATCAAGTTTCATAAGTGCTAGCTCATCACAACCATTTAAGCGACTTGCATATCTAGTTGCTACTGCATCAAACCAACCGCATCTTCTTGCACGGCCAGTTGTAGTTCCAAACTCATGACCTCTCTCACCTAAGAGTTTCCCCTCTTTACCCAAATCTTCACTAGGAAAAGGGCCATTACCCACGCGGGTACAATATGCTTTGACTATCCCGATAACTTTACCAATATCTTTAGGACTAATGCCAAGACCTGTACAAGCTCCAGCACTTACAGTTGCAGATGAAGTAACATAAGGATAGGTACCATGGTCGATATCAAGCATAGTTCCTTGTGCGCCCTCTAGGAGAATCTTTTTCTTCTCATCAAGAGCTTTCCAAACCATCTGAGTAGTATCTGTGATAAAAGGTGCTAGTTTTGTTTTGTAAAATTCCAACTCTTCTAGTAGCTTAGACTCATCTGGAGTTGCAATATCTAAAACATCAAAAATAGCTCTATTTTGCTTAAAATGCTCTAGTATAGATGCGCAAAGTTTTTTAGGCTCAAGAAGCTCGGCTACTCTAAAGCCATTTCTGTTTATCTTATCAGCGTAAGCTGGCCCTATCCCTTTTCCAGTTGTTCCTATGGCATTATCGCCTTTTAGTCTCTCTTTGGCTTGGTCTATAAGTGCATGGTAAGGAAGATTTAAGTGTGCTTTATCTGAGATAAAAAAGCGGCCTTTTAAGCCCTCAAACTGCTCCATCTCTTTTATAATAGACTCAGGAGATAAAACAACACCATTTCCTACAACATTTATAGCTTTAGGGTTTAGTACTCCTGATGGGATTAGATGCAGAGCATATTTAACACCCTCAACCCAGATAGTGTGTCCAGCATTATGACCGCCTTGACTTCTACAAACCATATCATAACTAGATGCAAGTCTATCTACTATCTTACCTTTTCCCTCGTCTCCCCATTGTATGCCTACTATCAAATCAGCTTTCATTAAAATTTCCTCTTTTATTATTACTTTTCTCTACCTCTTTAAAGGTAAGTTTTCGTGTCTTAGTGACTAGCATAGATCTATGAACTCTTCTCATACATCGTTCAAAACTATTTTTTCGCAAAGCGCATCTGTATATATTGCAAATCCAACAGAGTTTATCTCTGAACTTGTATATCTTCCACCTCTTGCATAGACTTCATTTTTATCTATCATTCTAAAAAACACTTCATCATAGTAGAGCATCTGCGCATAGTACATTGGTGCTAAAACTATGTTTTTCGATGATGCTTCTTGTGCTAACTCTTGCATCTTTACTAGTTCTATCTTTATAGACTCTGGTACAAGGCTCAAAAGTTCTTCTACTTGATGTGTATATTGAAGATATACAAGTTTTTTTAGCCACTCTACTTCTAGGTTTAAAAATTTATCTATATTTGTATGTTTAAAGTCATCTAGGCTCAACTCATCAAACATCTCTACTAAAAGTTTAGGGATTCTAATATTTGATATCTGAACAAGTGGTTTAACTTCAAGTTTATGTAAAATCTCAACCGCTATCTTCAAAACAGTCGAGAGTTTTCTCTCTCCCATAAACTCAGCACCTATCTGGTTTTGCTCAGTTGTAGGATATGTAAATATAGGTTGGATATAGAACCATTTTCTATGCTGAGTATTTCTTCCAAGCCTCTTTTCTATGATGCGAACCACGTCTATAGTAGAGTCCGCACGCAGAGAGATTGGATTGTTTCTTTCATCATTTGCTTTGATGAGTCTCTTCTCATCTGCGATGCTAAGATGCTGATGATAAGAAAAAACGGGTGTAACTATCTCTTGAAATCCATTGGCATCTAAAATAGTACTAGCAACATTTTCTATCTCTCGCTTTACTCTAGCACCCTTACCAAAATAGAGCTTTGAGCCATTTGGAATCTCATGTTCAAGTATCATATCTACGCTTTTGTTGCAAAATAAGTCTCATTAAAGACTCTGTTTGCCGCTCCATCATAAGCTCTTCGACCTAGTTTTGCAAGTGTTAACTCCACCGCATTTACAACCCAAGCCATCTCATAAACTGGGATTAAACCCATTTGGTTTATACGAAATATCTTTCCATTTAGATGGTCTTGTCCACCTGCTACATTTACTAAAAACTCATTTTTAAGAATCTTTCTTATCTCTGAAGCATCTGCATCGTCTATAGTAGTCATAGAGAGTGCTGGTGTTTTTGGATAGATGTGAAGACCTATAGCTTTTAGTGCCTCTGTAACTGCACTAGCTCTAAGTTTTGTATCACTATATAGTTTTTCTATACCACCATCTCTTCCTATCGTCTCTAAAACTTCTAAAAGCCCTATAGTCAGAGTTGTAGCCGCCGTCCAAGCTGTAGTGTTTTTTCTTTGGTTTTTTATCTCTGTAGCAAGGTTAAAGTAGTAACCTTTTCCAGCTCCAATTTTCTCTATTGCCGCGTTACTAAGACCAAGTATCGCTAAACCTGGTGGAAGCATCAGAGCTTTTTGACTTCCTGCGATTAAACAATCGATATTGCTAATATCGATAGACTCAACGCCAACTGCTGTAATGCCATCAGCGATAATCATAATCTTTGGATTTATCTCTTTAGCCGCCTTTGCAAGCTCTTCTACAGGATGACGAAGTCCGCCTGCCGATTCACTTATCTGAACTGCTATTGCATCTACATCAGGATTTGATTTTAATGCTTGGAGAATCTCTGCAACACTAACAGGAGTATCCCACTCATTTTTCACTTCAACACTTTGAAGCCCATGAGCTTGTGCAATTTTGCCAAATCTTTCACCAAATTTCCCTGAGTTTACATTTAAAAGCTTAGTGTGGCAAAGGTTTACAACTGCAGCCTCCATTGCACCCGTTCCGCTAGATGAGAGCATAACAACCTCATCACTCTTAAAAAGCTCAAAAAGATGCTTTCGTGTTTTTTCAAAAATAGCTTCAAATTCTGGTGTGCGGTGATGCATAGTCTCATCGCTCATGGCATTACGAACATTTTGAGGAACTGGAGTTGGTCCTGGAGTAAAAAGTAACATTATATAAGTCCTAGTCAAGATTATTTGATGTAAAAAACCTCGTATTATATCCAAATAAGCTAAAGTTTTGATTATTTAGACTTTTGTGCACTCTTGATATCAAAGATTTCTTTGACCTTTAATATGTTAGTATCCCGACATTAAAACATGTTGAAATTTTGATTAAAGGTAGCCATAGTGACGATATTTGAATCGATTATTTTAGGGACGATAGAGGGGTTTACAGAGTTTTTACCCATCTCATCTACTGGGCATCTCATAGTCGCAAGTGAGTTTTTAGGCATAGACCAAAGTGAAGCTACAAAAGCTTATCAAGTTATTATCCAATTTGCTGCTATTTTAGCAGTAGTATTTAACTATAAAGATAAATTTACTCTTAAAAAAATCGACCTCTGGAAAAAAGTTTTTTTAGCTTTTATACCTATCGGCATAGTTGGGTTTATCTTCGCATCTAAAATAAAGATGCTCTTTAGCGTTGAAGTTGTTGCCACCATGTTTATAGTTGGCGGTGTTATCTTTTTGATAGTTGAGAAATTTTTTATACCAAATGAAGCGATACTTATAGATGATGTAGAGCAAGTTACTCTAAAGCAGTCACTTTTTATTGGTTTTGCTCAGATTTTCGCTCTCATTCCTGGGACGAGCAGGGCTGGAGCTACCATCATAGGAGCTTTACTTGTTGGACTTAGTAGAAAAGCTAGTGCGGAGTTTAGTTTCTTGCTCGCCTTTCCTGTTATGTGCGCAGTAAGTGTTTATGATTTACTAAAACACTATCATGAGTTTAGCAACGATAATTTAGTCACTTTAGCAGTGGGTTTTGTAGTCTCATTTTTTGTAGCATACTTAACTATAAAACTCTTTTTAGTTTTTTTAGAGAGATTTACCTTTGTATCTTTTGGAATATATAGAATAGTCTTTGGAGTTTTACTCTTAGTTTTACTTTAATATATTATAGACATTTAATAGCAGGCTAGAGTTATGCTATAAAAACCTCATTTTATACACAGCATCACTATGATAAAAAGAGGAATAGTACTTGCTTTGTCTCCCCTATCACTATAGGAGGTTATTATGCAAAGTAATTACAGCAACCGCTTACATGACTTTATAGACAGGATTGAGAAATCCTTTTATAATCTCAGTCAAAGGTTTCTATAACACTAGTGTAGTTCTTTACTCAAAGAGATGCCATGGATGTAGCATCGAATTTAGAACTTAATTTCCATGGATGGATTTATGAACTCTACAAAATAATTTTATAGACAAAATTATTTTTTACTAACAGAGTACCGTTTTACTCATCATCAGACATTGCAGCAAAAGCCAGCCTTTCGCTAAGTGATTTGAGTGCTTCATTTGCGCAAGCAGCATCTATATCTCCACCAGGAGCGCCACTAACACCAACTGCTCCAAGTAGTATATCTCCTGATTTAACAGCAACTCCACCACTCATCATTATCAAACCTTTTATATTGTTTAGTTCATTGCGAATATCACTACGAGCAGCAATAAATTCAGAGCTATTAGTACCAGACATAATAACAAGATTTGCTTTTTGTTGAGCAATATCTATAGTAAAACGAGCTGCGTGAGTATCGCGCATAACTACTTGGATATTCGCACTTCTATCAACCACAACAGCACTAACCCAGTAGCCTTTTTTACGACAACTCTCCACTGATTTTTTAGCAACTTCTGTCGCTAGCTCCATACTCATACGCTCAATCATTACGACATCTGCACTAAAAAGGGCAGATGCGCTCAAGAGTAAAGTCAAGGCTATTTTTTGAACTTTCATGTTTTTTCCTTTTGTTTTGAGCTATTTAGTAACTGGATGCTCCGAAGGATTATTAAGCTAGATCCCAAATAAAGTTCAGGATGACACATCTTCCGTCATTGCGTGCTTGACACGGAATCTAGTAGTTTAATCAGAGGGTCCAATTAATAAAACAGCGTACAATTTAATTTCAAATATTAGAATGTTTTACTACAAAATCTAACATATTTTAGATCAGCAATTCTAAAAATTATACCACCTATTTCAAAAACATGACTGAAAATTTCAAACTTAAAAACTCTATAACTTTGCTTTTTAAAAGTATTGGTTTACAACAGACTCTTTAATACCTTTTTTGCAAGACTCAAAGCTTTTGAGCGATGCGAAAGTCTCTTTTTAAGCTCATCATCTAGCTCGCCCAAAGTTTTATCAAATCCTAGCGGGATAAACATTGGATCATAACCAAAACCACCATCTCCTCTTGCCTCAGCTATAGCATCTCCATACATCCAACCATGAACGCTATACTCACCTTTTTTTGTAACTATGGCAATTGCTGCAGTATAGTGAGCAGGTGATGAAGAGATATTTTTTTGTTTTAAATCTTCTATGAGTTTATAAAGGTTATCTTTATCATTCGCACCAACTCCAGCGTGCCTTGCACTATAGATGCCAGGCTTACCATCAAGTGCATCTACACTAATACCACTATCATCAGCTATAACTATAACATCCTCATCACTTAGTGCTTTATAGACTGCTCTAGCTTTTATAAGTGCATTTTCTTTAAAACTTTCCCCATCCTCGATTATCTCAAACTCTTCTATAAGCTCACTATATGCCACAACATCGTATTCCTCACAGAGTGCTTTTATCTCTCTTACTTTACCTTTATTAGATGTAGCTAAAACTAATTTCAAATTTCTTCCCTTATACTCTATGTAATAATCTTTTCTATATAATTGCTGCATTATACTAAAATACAAGGCACTTCATGTTTAAAAAAGTTTTCCCGCTCTCCGCAATTTTATCACTTAGATTTTTAGGTCTCTTTTTAGTTTTACCTGTTATCTCTGTTTATGCTCTAGGACTTGAGGGTTCTACTCCTCTTCTTGTTGGTATAGTAGTTGGTGGTTATGCACTCACGCAAGCGCTTCTTCAAGTACCTTTTGGAACTATGAGTGATAAGATAGGAAGAAAACCAACTCTTCTTGTAGGTCTTATCATCTTTCTTATCGGCTCACTTGTTGCTGCCTTTGCAACTGACATTTACACCCTTATGCTAGGTCGTTTCTTACAAGGTGCTGGAGCTATTGGTTCAGTTATTACTGCCATGATTTCAGATTTAGTTGAAGAAGAGGTTCGTGGAAAAGCTATGGCTATTATGGGAGGAACGATTGCTCTTAGTTTTGCTATAGCTATGGGACTTGGGCCTGTAGTTGGGGCTGCTTATGGCGTAGATGCTCTTTTTATTATAACTGCCATCTTAGCTATTTTAGCCATGGTTGTTCTCTTTACTAAAGTTCCAACTCCACCGCGCATCAAACACACTTACCATAAAAGTTCAAAAACATCTGATATATTAAAAGATCCAAACCTTTTAAATATGATAATCATAAACGCTATGCAAAAAGGTCTTATGACTGTTGCTTTTGTGCTTATTCCCATCATCTTAACAAGCGATGCTTTTGCATGGCAGAAGAGTGACCTTTACATGGCTTACTTGCCAGCTATGGTTTTTGGTCTTATAGCTATGGGGCCAGCTGCTGTTTTTGGAGAGAAGTACAACAAACCGCGTGAGATATTTTTAGCATCTATCGTACTTTTTATAGGTGCTTTTTTAATTATGGGACTTACTACTTCAAGTGTAGTTTTTGTAGTTGGTGTAGTTATGTTTTTTATCGCTTTTAACATGATGGAGCCACTTGTTCAGTCCATGATTAGTAAGTTTGCAAAGGTTCACCAAAAGGGCGCAGCGCTTGGCATCGGGAACTCTGTAGCTTACTTTGCAACATTTATAGGTGGAACCCTAGCAGGGCTTATGTTAGATATTAGCGATAGAGGCACTATCGGAATCTCTGTAGCAGTGCTAGCATCTATCTGGCTAGTATGGACTATAAGACTTAAAAACCCTACAAAGCACTCGCATCTATATATCTCTAAAGAACTTGTAGATACAAATAAACTAAGCATCCTAGAGCATGAGGACATTGCTGAGTGGTATATCAATGAAACTGAGGGCAAGATAGTTATTAAGTATGTAAGTGATGCCATAGATGAAGATGCGCTAAGAGCTAAGATTTCCTTATAGGTCTTACTCTTAATATATTCTTAATTCTATAACACTTTTTTCACATTTTATTCTTGTAAATTTTTATATTATTTTTACAAAGGATGAGATATGAATGACTTGTTTATCCAAAATCTACTAAGCAACGATGATATTGACACTCCAAAAGAGCGTAAAATCGAAATTGGTTTTTTAGATGAATATGGTGAAGGAAAAACGTCTGAAGATAAGATAGTTCAAAAACTTATCTTTACTTGTGAAGAAGGAATGGACTACTCAAACCTTTAAAATTTTAAAGGCTTAGTAGGTTTTTCCTATATGGTATTTTTTTAAAGAAAATTTACTCTGTAAGAGATTTCAAAAACGAGAGCAAGTTTACCATGTCTTCTGGAAGTGTGGCTCTACTTACAGAGATGCTTTAAAGCCGTACAAGGCGAGGCTAAAGCCTCACTTCCGAGTTATTTCACAATTTCCAGCTACTACTACTTTTCTAAAGAAAATTTACTTCGTAACCGCTACTATTTTTCTAAAGAAAATTTACTTCGTAACCGCTATTCGCTATTTTTCTAAAGAAAATTTACTTCGTAACCGCTATTCGCTATTTTT
>JAVEST010000112.1:0-6153 GCA_034006465.1 Sulfurimonas sp.
CTATTTTTCTAAAGAAAATTTACTTCGTAACCGCTATTCGCTATTTTTCTAAAGAAAATTTACTTCGTAACCGCTATTCGCTATTTTTGAGGTAGTACGTACATGTTGAAGTAGCGACCCTCAAATTTTGGTGGTTTATCCATTATGGCGATATCTTCTATCATCGGCCAAACACGGAGTAGTACTTCACGTCCAGCTTCTGGATGAGCCATTTCGCGACCTCTTAAAAAGACGCGGAACTTAACATGATAACCCTTTTCTAAAAACTCTCTTGCATGCTTAACTTTGTAAGCAACATCATTTTCAGCAATTTTCACAGATAGCTTAATCTCTTTTACAACGATTTTTACCTGATTTTTTCTCTGCTCTTTGATTTTTTTCTCTTCTTGGTATTTGTATTTACCGTAATCCATGATTTTAGCAACTGGTGGTTTTGCAGTTGGCGCGATAAGAACTAAGTCCATACCTAACTCATTTGCTTTACTCATAGCTTCATCAGTAGAAATAATCCCTAACGACTCCCCTCCATCTATATTACATCTTAGTTCTGCTACACGGATATCGTCATTCATTATGACGCGGTCTGTTTTTTTACTCAAAAATTTACCTCATTTATTTTAGTTTGTATAAGCTTCAAGAATTCATCTTCGCTTAAGTTGTACTGCTCTCTAGTTCTTCTGTCACGAATGGCAACAGTCCTACCTTCGACCTCTTCATCTCCAATGATAACGAGCATTGGAACTCTTGTTTTTTCTGCTGTTCTGATTCTTTTGTTAAGAGAATCGTTTTTGTTGTATATCTCACTATCGGCATTTATGTCGATTAGTTTATCTGCTAACTCTTTAGCGTAAGCGTTGTGCGTATCGGCGATTGGCACGATAGCAACTTGCGTCGGAGCGATAAACATTGGAAATTCTCCAGCATAATGCTCCGTTAATATACCAATAAAACGCTCAAAGGAACCTAAAATTGCTCTATGAATCATAACTGGCTGTATTTTATCGTTATTTTCGCCATTATATTCAAGTTCAAAACGCTCTGGAAGATTGAAATCTAACTGTATAGTTCCACACTGCCACTCTCGACCGATGGCATCTGTAATCTTTATATCAATCTTAGGTCCGTAAAAAGCTCCACCGCCCTCATCTATCTCATATGGTAGCTCATTTTTATCCATCGCTGACTTTAAAGCTTTGATGGATGTTTCCCAAACTTCATCACTTCCTACAGCTTTTTCTGGTTTTGTTGATATCATCATCTTGTAGTCAAACTCAAATGTTGACATGATTTTATCTACAAAATCAACAACCTCGATGATCTGTTCTTCTATCTGATCGCTTGTACAGAAGATATGTGCATCATCTTGAGTAAATTCACGAACACGAAAGAGTCCATGAAGCGCGCCAGTAAACTCATGGCGATGAACAACCCCATACTCAAAGTACTTTATAGGCAGATCTCTATAAGAGTGAAGTTCATCTTCATACACTTTGATATGACCGACACAGTTCATTGGTTTTACGCCAAACTCTATCTCGTCAATCTTTGTAAAGTACATGTTTTCGCCGTAATTTTGGTAGTGTCCAGATGTCTTCCATAGGTCACTCTTTAACATCTCAGGGCCACGAACTGGCTCATATCCACGCTTACGGTGAGCTTTAAAGAGAAGACTCTCTAATCTTGCACGGAGTCTTCCACCAGCTGGGAGCCAGATAGGAAAACCAGCTCCGACCTCTTCACGAAAAGTAAAAAGCTTCATCTCGGCGCCTACTTTTCTATGGTCGCGCTTCTCAGCTTCTGCTAACATATCCATATGTGCTTTTAGTGACTCTTTATCTGCGAATGCAATGCCATATATACGAGTTAGCATCTCATTCTTAGAATCTCCACCCAAATAAGCTCCAGATATCTTAGTAAGTTTAAAAAATCTTATAAGCCCGATGTTTGGAAGATGCGGACCACGGCAAAGATCTTCAAAGTCGCCTTGTTTGTAGATGCTAACTCTGTCATCTGGAATCCTCTGCATAACCGCTAGTTTTAAGTGATCATCTTTAAATTTTTCTTTTGCCTCATCCATAGAGATTTCATATTTTTCAATCTCATATTTTTTCTTAGCAAACGAGAGCATCTGTTTTTCTATTTTCTTAAGATCTGACTCACCAATTTCAGTCTCTGTCTTAAAGTCATAGTAAAACCCCTCTTTTACAGTAGGCCCTACAAAAAACTTTGCATCTGGGTAGAGTGACTTGATGGCTTGAGCCATAAGATGTGCAGTTGAGTGACGAAGAACTTCTAGTGCCTGAGGTGAGTTGTCTAACTCTATAGCTTCACCTTCAAAGCCCTTCTCTTTAGCTGTTTGAAGGTCGATTATTTCATTGTTGTGTCTTAGTGCAATAGCATCCAAAATGTTTTATCCCTATATGAAAATTTTTGCTATAATAGCTTAAAATCACTTCAAAGTCGATAAAAAGGCAGATTTTAGGTGGCTTTAAGGATTTTTACAAAAGTATTAATAATTTTTAGTTAAAATAGAGTTAAATTTCATAAAGGAATAAAATGAAATCGTTAATAATTTTCTTACTTACAAACATTGTTTTACATGCACATCCTCATATGTTTATTGATATTTACCCTAAAATCAATATACAAGATGCTAGAGCCACTTCAGTTAGTTTAGAGTGGAAATTCGATCAGATGACTTCATCTGTACTTATAATGGATTACGATAAAAATAAAGATAGAATATTTAGTAAAAAAGAGACTGCTTTAATTAAAAAAAATACAATAAGATTATTTAAAGAGCATAACTATTATTTAAAGATAAGAGAAAATGATAAATATATAGAGATAGAAAGATTAGATAATTTTGTAGCTTCTATAGATAAAAGTGGGAGAGTAGTATATTCATTTGACCTTATTTGTGACTTTGAAATTAAAGACAGTATGCTTATGTTTTACGACAAGGGCTCCTATATTGCCTTTATGCTAAAGAAAATATTTATAGAACCTCTAAATAAAAATCTAGACTTCAATATTAGAAAAGTTGATAATGGACTTTACTTCGGCTACGCGATGCTAAATAAAGATATTATATGAACTTCTATAATGAGTTTATGCACCAAATTATAAACTGGCAATACAATCTAAATGACTCAGTTGCTTCATATATAAACTCAGTAAATGAAAATGGTTTAAGTGCTGTTATGGTGGTGCTAGCAATTTCATTTATATACGGATTAGTTCACGCGGCTGGTCCAGGTCATGGTAAAGCGTTGGTCTCTTTTTATTTTTTATCTCGTGGCGGCAGCTATAAAAAAGCCATAAAATTAGGCTACCTAATCTCCATTGTACATGCTCTCTCAGCTTTGGGCATTACATTTATTGTTTACTTTATTTTAAAAGGACTTTTCTCAAAGACCTTTCAAGAACTTAGCAATATCTCTATGATAATATCTGCTGTGATGATCGTATCAGTTGGAATTTACCTACTCGTAAAAGCGATAAAAGCAAAAAAAGATAAAGAACAAACTGATTTTTCTGATGAAAAATCAGAGTACGCTGTCGCTTTTTCTGTAGGAGTGGTTCCTTGCCCTGGAGTTATGAGCATAGTTTTGTTTTGCATTAGCACCGGCAATTTATATCTTGGAATTTTGTCCGCTATTGTGATGAGTTTAGGTATGGGCTTTACTATTTCACTAGCAGGAATTTTAACTAGCTATGCATCATCAAAAAGTGGGAGCTTCTTAAAAACAAAGGGGTATCTACTAGAGATGCTTGGAGCAGTTTTCATTATACTTTTGGGAATCTTTTTATTTAGCATAAATGCTCAAGGCTTGTTTACGCCTCAAGATGCAGCTCCTGCATTTTAAGGCGTAAGCTTTTAAAAACGAAACCTATAGTTCCGTTTTTAAAACAGCACCATTTGATGCGTTTGACACTAAAAGCTGATAGCGCTTTAGCCATTTAGATTTAACCTCATTTTTATGAGGCTTCCAGTTAGCTCTACGTTGCGCAATAATATCTTCACTGACATTTAACTGTAGCAAGTGTGCATCTGTATCTAGCTCTATCTCATCACCATCTTCAATGAGCGCTATCAAACCACCCTCAGCAGCTTCAGGAGATACATGCCCGATAGATGCACCCTTAGTTGCTCCACTAAATCTTCCATCAGTTATAAGCGCTACGCTCTCGCCTAGACCCATCCCTTGGATAAGTGCAGTAGGAGCTAGCATCTCTTGCATACCAGGACCACCCTTTGGACCCTCATAGCGAATGACAACAACATCTCCAGGTTTTACCTTGCGACTCATTATGCCAGCTATTGCTTTTGGTTGAGAGTCAAAACAGATAGCCGTTCCCTTAAACTGTCTCATAGATGGCGCAATTCCAGCAGTTTTTACAACTGCACCCTCTAACGCGAGGTTTCCAAAAAGGATAGATAGTCCACCTACTTGGGAGTAAGCATTTTCATTTGTATGAATGATATTTTCATCTAAAATATGCGCATCTTTGATTCTCTCACCGATGGTTTCGCCAGTTACGGTTGGATTGTCAAGATAGAGAAGTCCGCCTCTTCTACTTATCTCTTTCATAACCGCATTAACACCACCAGCCTTGTCAATATCATCCATATGAACAGTTGTTAACGATGGAGATATTTTAGCGATATGAGCTACATTATCAGCGATTTCATTAATCTTCTCTATAGGAAAATCAACCTCAGCCTCTTTTGCAATTGCTAACATATGAAGTACAGTGTTTGAGCTTCCACCCATTGCCATATCTACAACAAAAGCGTTGTGAACTGCTTTTTCATTTAAGATATTGCGAAAGTTATTTTTTGCAGGATTGTCTTCCTTAGCTAACTCAACTATACGCTTTGCAGCTTTTTTAACCATCGCAATTCTCTCAGGTGTCATTGCTAAAACAGTTCCATTTCCAGGAAGTGCTATACCCATAGCTTCACAAAGAGTGTTCATAGAGTTTGCTGTAAACATGCCTGAACAGCTTCCACCAGATGGGCAAGCGTTACACTCTATCTCATAAAGTTCTTCATCACTTATCTTACCCTCAGCATGCTCACCAACCGCTTCAAATGCGCTAGATAAGTCAATCGGTGTACCATCTTTTTTATGCCCAGCAGCCATAGGGCCGCCTGAGACAAAAATAGTAGGAACATTAACACGAAGCGCTCCGATAATCATACCTGGAACAATTTTGTCACAGTTTGGGATACATATCATGGCATCTAACTGATGCGCATTCATAACTGTCTCTATAGAGTCAGCTATAATCTCACGAGATGGAAGAGAGTAGAGCATCCCCTCATGTCCCATAGCGATGCCATCATCAACTCCAATGGTGTTAAACACAAACGGCACACCACCAGCCTCGCGGATAGCCTCTTTTACTATCTCACCATACTCATGCAAGAAAAAATGTCCTGGGATGATGTCTATATAGCTATTTGCAATACCGATGAATGGCTTGTCAAAATCCTCGTCTTTAAGTCCAGTAGCTCTTAGTAGAGATCTGTGAGGTGCTTTATCAAAACCTTTTTTTATAATGTCACTTCTCATGTTAATCCTTCGTAAAATAGCCCTTAAACGGTGATACTATTTTTAATATAACTGTGATTATACCATTTTTTTTATATTTTCTTTGAAAAACTCTTTACAAATGAAAATTAAGTGGCTATAATTCCGCTCACTTAAAGATAAGTGACTAAAAAAATTGCGGGAATAGCTCAGTGGTAGAGCACAACCTTGCCAAGGTTGGGGTCGCGAGTTCGAACCTCGTTTCCCGCTCCATATATATAAATTATAATCTGTTAAAAGACACCCAATGCCCGGGTGGCGAAATCGGTAGACGCAGGGGACTTAAAATCCCCCGGTAGCAATACTGTGCCGGTTCAAGTCCGGCCCCGGGCACCATAATGACTGTTTAAACTGGTGCCATAGCCAAGTGGTAAGGCCGTAGCCTGCAAAGCTTCTATCCCCAGTTCAAATCTGGGTGGCACCTCCAGTTTTATAATTTAAACCTTTTTAACTACACAAGTGGATCTTTGGCAGAGTTGGTCGATTGCACCGGTCTTGAAAACCGGCGAGGGTTATACCTCCCAGAGTTCGAATCTCTGAGGGTCCACCACTT
>JAVEST010000184.1:0-2523 GCA_034006465.1 Sulfurimonas sp.
TCTTTTGTTTTAAAG
Source organism: Sulfurimonas sp. (assembly GCA_034006465.1). Classification (GTDB taxonomy): domain Bacteria; phylum Campylobacterota; class Campylobacteria; order Campylobacterales; family Sulfurimonadaceae; genus Sulfurimonas. The sequence continues at coordinate 16 of JAVEST010000184.1, forward strand.
AAGTTAAGATGCTGCTCAAAGACTAAGATGCTATCATAAAGCCCCATGCGATGAATAACCCCACCACCCGCCATTACAGACTTTAGCATGAGCTCTTTTACGCCTGGGAAGTTTTTTCTAGTAGTTGCTACGCTGATTTTAGGGTTTATCTCTCTTGCATTTGTGACAAGTGAGTTGGTATATGTGGCAATCCCGCTCATATACTCAAAGATATTTTGAGAGATTTTCCACGCTTTATGCAAACTCCCAGCATCTCCTTTGCACTCAAGTATAAGTTCTTTAGCTACAACTACATCGCCATCACGCTTATAAAGTGTGTACTCGATATCCAACTCTTTTATAAGCTTTAAAACTTCATCAACTCCGCACAAAATTATCTTGTCTTTTGGTGCAAAACTCATAGTGGCTTTTTTGTCTTTTATGCCAAGTCCGTGCGTTGTCAGGTCAAAATAACCTGCATCTTCATATAGTAAACTCATAAAATCCCCTTTATCTCTCATTAGCAAATATTGGCAAACATCTCTTGTGGTTTGCGTGAGTTATGATATCTGCTTTTATATTGTAAATCTTCTCTAGCATCTGTGATGTTATAACTGCATCAGGAGCATCGTCCGCTACAACAACGCCCTCATGCATAACCACCACACGACTAGACATCAAAAGTGCATGATCTGGGTAGTGAGTGGTTTTTAAGAAAGTATAACCCTCAGATGCAAGAGAGTCTATAAGCTCTAAAAGTCTTATCTGGTTACCATAGTCAAGCCCAGCGACTGGTTCATCCATGATGAAAGTGTTGACCTCTTGAGCGATAGAGCGAGCTAAAAGTACCATCTGTTTTTGTCCGCCACTAAGTTGTCCAAAAGCTCTGTTTTTTAGATGCTCCATGCCAATCTTTTGAAGTGCATTCATTGCTACTTCGTAATCTTTTTTTGATGGTTGTGCAAAGAAGCCGAGCTTTGAGACTCTAGCCATAAGCACCATATCAAGAACCTGATAATTAAATGGTGTGTTGTTGTACTGCGGAATATATGCGATCTTGTGAGCTAGGTCTTTGTGAGAGAAGCTCTTGAGATCTTTTGCATCTATCTTGATATCTGCATCTGTATGGATGAGTTTTAGGATGAGCTTTATAAGTGTGCTTTTTCCACAGCCGTTGATGCCAAGGAGTGAGACCACTTCGCCTCTGTTTAGCTTAAAGTTTATACCAGAGAGGACTTTGTGATTTTTGTATGAGAAGTGAAGATCTTTTACTTCTATGATAGGATTTAGTTCCATGCTGCCCTCGCATTTCTTAAAACTATGATGAAAATTGGAATCCCAATAAGAGAAGTAAGAATCCCAATAGGAATCTCAACACTTAAGGCGAGTCTTGAGATGGCATCTGCACATAGTAAAAATATAGCGCCAATAACTGCACTAAGAGGAATAAGTAAACGATGCGATGGACCAACTGCCATGCGGATAATGTGAGGGATGATAAGTCCAACCCAACCGATAATCCCAGCCATAACAACGCTAAGTGAACTAGCAAGTGTAGCTAGGATGATAGCTAGGATGCGGATGAGTTTTACATTTACGCCAAGAGCTTTTGCCTCTTCATCGCCTAAACTCATCAAATCAAAATACTTACTCATAAATATCATCCCAACTATACTCAGCGTGATAGGGATAGCTACAATGAGAGTTTCATTTAGTTGTGCCATAGCAAGAGATCCCATAAGCCAGTAAACTATGGCAGGAAGAGTTGAGTATGGGTCTGCAACATATTTTATGATAGAGAGAAGTGAAGTAAACAGTGAGGCGCTGATAACCCCACCAAGAACAAGCATCACAGTTGAGCGAGAGTTTGTAACCATAGCACCGATAAAAACAGCAAAACCAACTGCAATAAATCCAAAAACAAAAGCGAGCATCTGCACAATAAACCAGTGCTCAGAGATTAGCATTCCACATGCCGCTCCAAAAGATGCACCAGCTAAAACGCCTAAAATCCCCGGAGAGACTAGGGGATTTACAAACATTGCTTGAAAAACTGCCCCGCTTGTTGCAAGTGCCGCACCGATGAGAATGGCGAGCAGCACACGAGGAAGGCGAATATCTAAGACGATGCTCTCAATAAGAGTGAAATCTTGCGTAGCAGGACTTGAGAATATTTTATGATTTAAGTAGTCAAAAAAAGTAGAGATGCTTATATCGAACTGCCCCCACAAGAGTGAGAGCGTTGAGAGTATCGCTAAGATTATTGTTACGATGATTAGATATTTAGCGTCATTTAAATGAGACATTTATAACCTTAATATTTTAAATTTGCACTAAAATAGACTCCAAGAGGAGCGCCAGTTTGGTAGGTTGAAGCACCACTTGTAGAGAGTGCATTGTCAGCTGTGATAATTGTAGATATATACTTCTCATCAGTTAAGTTTGTAACAGTAGCTCTAAAAGTGACATCTTTTGAGCCAAAAAACTCTTGTGGTTTGTAAGAGATATCTAAGTCAACTATAGTAAAAG
>JAVEST010000185.1:0-2507 GCA_034006465.1 Sulfurimonas sp.
GTTTACCACACTCACATCATATCCTTTGTCTCCTGCTATGATACCACTTTGTTCATTTACAGATGCATAGTCGGCATCTATGTTTGATTTGCTTGCACTGCCGCTTGCAGATCCCCATCCTACACCTACTGTTATTTGTCCGCTGATATTTTTTTGTTGACTGTCATAAGTAGATGTATCTTGCAAGCTTTCTATATTCAGGTTTGACGTAGTTAGCTTGACACTATCTCCAAGCACTTGTCCGCCTATGATATTTGTAGTATCGCCTGCACTTATGGTAGTGGTTCCCAAGAGTGAACCTACATGGGAGTTTGTATATACCGTGCCGACTCCGTCGCTTTTGCCTTTGCCTATATTACCGCCTAATTTGTGGGGTATACTCTTTTTGGTTTAGAAGCATCTGAATTGTTGCCATAAATTTTTACATATTCATCATAGTCTGGATTATGAACCATGTTACCGTTAATCATTATTTTTTCTGGCGGCATTTCATACCAATAAGTACTGGTGTCAAAAATACCCACACACCCACCAAACATAATTCCTAAAAATAAAACTGCTATCAATATTACTGTTTTTTTCATTCTCTCATCCTTTTAAAATTTTAGATTTCCACCAAGTGGTACAGATTTGCAAGCCGGTCTATCCTTACTCCCTTGAAGACAACTTGATGCAGACTTGCCATCGATTCCTCTTGGATAATATTTGTATCCTTTTTTGAGCATACAATAATCATGGTGGGCTGTTCTCTTTTTGTCTAAATTGACATTTCCAAGAGGATATATTTTGATTGCACTACGCATACAAAAATCTAGATCTTGCAATTTTTCATCTTTGGCCACATTATTTTTATCCCAAGATTCAATAGTACCTGCTGTATTACCAACAAAATCTCGCTCAATTCCTGTACAGCCAATCAATAAAAATAATAGACTTATGTAACCTATAAATTTAACTATCTTCATTGTTGTCCTCCGCTAATTATTGGATTAACTATTTGAGGCTGAGAAGCAGTTGGATTATCTCCCCATGCCTCAACTAACTTATTGTATTCAGGATTTTCCCCACGTCACCTGTCCCCCCCTCAGTGGAATGCAGACAAGCACTATCAAACACAGTGAAACATTCAATCCCAAAAAGCTACACTACCTTAATGGAAAGAAGCTGATATAAAATAGTTTCCTCTTTCCCAAGCTCCATAAACCGTAAAAGAACACACTCGTCTCAGCCAAAATTTACTATATACAAACGAGAAGAAAGCATCTCCCTCATAGCGTGAGAAGTTATCTATGTTGCTTGCTATTAAGATATTTGACAGGTTATGAAACTTCATGCTATTTATGTGCTTTTGGTATCATTTGTTTTAAAGAGTTAAAGTGTTCTTTGTCAGTTTGATTGCGAAGTTTTGCGAGCTCGTTATCCTCATAAGTAGGTGTATTTTGTTGTTTAGCTTCTGGTTGTGACATTATTGAAGAAACACTGCTTGCTGTTTGTGATAAAATAACCAAATTAATGCCTTTTTGACTTGCTAAAGATTTTATTTCATTGCAATCACTCTCTTTAGCTACGATATAGATCGTTGCATCCACTTTTCGATCAAGTGCGTTTATGGCTTGTTTTACTGTTGCGATATTGACTGCCTCGCTTTCACCGACAATGCCTAGCTGTTTTACATTTCCAGACTCTAACATGCTTTTTATATCTTGTGCCGTTTTTGTTAGTTCTCCCATCCCCATAGCTCCAAGCATCATTTTTTCAGATAAAAAATTACCTGGAGCCGGTACTTGGGCAATATATAATTTAGAAGTATTATTGGATGCTTTAGCAATCGTTTCTAGATCTTGTTGTATATTTGAATCTGCATAAGAAAATCCTACAAACAGTACAAGCATGGTTAAAAATCGTTTTATTTTCATCTTTTATTCCTTTGATTTATGGTTGACAAACAGGATATGTTTTATATATCTTGTGTTTACAATAATCACTCTCAAGTCTTTTTTTGATACTTCTATCTGGAATTTTGTCCCAAGGCAGGTCGCAAGCACCGTAGTTGTAGTATTTTTTATTACATCGATTTTGTAGAGCATCTTGATAATATTTATTTTGTGTAAATCCTGCCTTCAGCATACATCTTTGTGAAAGAATATACATATTAATGTCCACTCTCTTTTTAGCTTCTGTAAAATCAAACGGAGTTGCATATCCACATTCAAGAAGTGCTTTTTTGACTTCTAATATATTCTGGTGTCCCATACTCCATATTTCATAACTATGTGGAGGTGGTTTGTCTATATTTCTAATACTAAAATTGCTACAACCTTCGTAACTAAAAAATAGAAAAATAAATACTATATAGGCTATGATTTTTTTCATGTTTTACTCCTTTGATTTATTTATCTTTGTATTTTTGAGATACAGCCTACATATTTCATTTTTGGCATCTAGTAAAGCTCTCTAAAATCATCAACCTTAATCTCTTTACCTGTTTTTCTCCAAACAATCCTACC
>JAVEST010000047.1:0-13336 GCA_034006465.1 Sulfurimonas sp.
TTATAAAGCTTATACTCTATAAACACTGCAAAAACACCAAGAACCGCTAAAAAGATAAGCATATTTATTAGTTTTACGCCAAAATAGTCAAATATCATGGCAGTTACAGCACCGCCAATAATGGCTGATGAGACAAAAAAAGATCTTAGTATTAGATAGTCTTTTATATTTATTTCATCTTTCATAAAATCAACTGTGTGGATTCTTGATATCTCAAAAGTTATGGCTTGAAGTGTAAAGATGCTAAGGATGATATAAGTAAAAAGCACCATATCATAGCTTGAAAATAAGTAACTAATGATTTGAATGACATCTAAGATGATTACGAAAAAATATATATTATAAATCTTTATCTTTTTAAATAGAGGCTGGATTAGACCATCAGTTGCACCAAGAAGCATATAAAAGCTAATCATAAATACAGGTAGATGCAAGCCTTCGAGCTTTGTGACGTAGGGCATAATAACCCAGTCTATATAGGTAGTAACAAAGAGTACTATGATTTGAAGTTTTAAAAACTTACTTTTATTTAGCTCAATATATAATTTTTTATAATTTTTCACTGCCATAGTTTAGTTCCATAAGATAAGCATCACAACCATCTTTATAAAAAGCATTTAAGCTTTTTACTACTTTAAAACCATTTTTTTCATATAGAGATATCGCTATAGTATTGTCAACTCTTACTTCTAAGATAAACTTTTTAAACCCTAAACTCTGGAGATGTTTTGAAGCTTCTAAAAGTAGAGATTTTGAGATGCCATGTCCTCTAAAAGAGTCTTTTACTCCGATGGAGTAGAGCTTAGCATCTCTTCTTTTTATAAGGACTAAGATATAACCAGCTATAACACCATCTACTTCCGCTAAGAGCAAAGAAGAGTTTTTAGCGTGGTAGTAAAAGGAGCCATAAGAAAGAGGATAATTCTCAGAACTAAAGAGTTCTCTCTCAAGGTTATATAGAGCTTTTACATCAGATGTATGAGCTTTTCTTAGTATCATTTTTGGTAGATTGTATATTTCGCAACGAGTTTAGAAGGGCGATATGACATTTTAACTTTACGAAGGTTTTCAAAGCCCATATCATCGCCTACATTTATATATGTAACCTCATAATGATCTTTTAGAACTTTAGAAAACTCTCTAAAGATAAACTGTGCACATCCTAAAATTTCAAAGTCAGTTTTTTCTACTATAACAGTAGCAGTATCAAGTCTTATACGCTCTCCAACGGTAAAGCCTTTTAGCTCATCATTTATATAGATAACTATCCCAATTAAAGAGAGTTCCTCGTAGTGTTTTAGCATCTGCTTTACCGCACTTCGCTCTTGATGGATTCCCTCTAAATAGACTTCAGCTTCTTCTTTTGGCATATATCTAACTCTATCTGCTGTCCACTTATCAAAAAGACTCATTATCTCTACTTTATGTTTTTGGCTATCTAGCTCTTCTATTTTATAATCGGGATAAGATTTTATAAACTTATTTATCTCTGTTCTTTTTGTATGGTAACTATTTCCTTTTAGCCCAATAAGAGCATCTACTTCATAGATATAGTCAACTAATTTTTTCTCAACAATATAAGACTCTAGCATCTCAAACATACTCTGAGCTTCATCAGCATCTATAATAAACTCTTCTACCATTGAGCCTTGAACATAGTCTATGCGTGAGTAGTAGTGTGAAGAGTTGTTTGCATTCATAATCTCGAAACATTTTATGATGGCATCTGTGATGTTTTTCTTCTTTCCCAAAGGAGGCAGCAGCATTGTTAGTTCGCCACCAGTCATAACAAAAAGGCAAAAACATTTGTTGATAACAGCGTAAAACCCGCTACTATTTGCAAGCCATATAAAGTTAGCAGCAAAAGTATAGTCACTAAGTTCAGCATCTACTCTACTTAGATATTTCTCCATAATTGGCTTTGTAGCTATTGTAAATTTTTTTAATTTTTTTCTATTAACAGTTAAATTTCCCACTTAAAATCCTTTTTTTTGGTCTATAAATCATATATGAAACTATACATTCTTTTTGCAGTTTTGCAGTTATGAAATGAGGGATATTTGCTTGGAAAATATGATAAGTAAATAGTTGTTTTGGATCTGTATAGAGTGAATAATTCCTAGATGTAAAAACTCTATTTTTACTTATCTTTTGATGTTATGTGCAAGGTGAGGTTTTAGTGGCAAAAAGAGAAGCCACTTGTGATTTTTGAATGGTAAAATAGATGCTATTTTAAAATATCATGGAGCTTATAACCATCTTGCATGGTTTTGTTTACTTGGTTCCATTCATCTTTTTCAATGCTATGCTTTAGCATCTTTAGCTCACCTTCAAAAAGTTCTATGGCCTCAAGGAGGTTTGTTTTGTTTTGTCTAAAGATATCTTCCCACATATTGGGTGAACTCTTTGCAAGGCGACTCATGGAACGAAAACCACCAGCTGCGAGGGCTAGGATATTGTTTTTTTTCTCTTGCTTCATAACTGTGTTTGCTAAAGAGTAGGAGATAGCGTGGGGCATATGGGAGATAAAAGCAGCATGACGGTCATGCTCATTGGCTCTCATAAAGTACTTTTTCATGCCCAGCGCTTTGAAGATTTTTTTACTAACTTCTCTTTGGATTTCTCCGCTATCTTCTAAGTCACATAAAACTACAACTTGGTCTTCATATAGCCCTTCGATGGCTGCAGTTGGGCCGTAGTACTCTGTTCCTGTCATTGGATGTGCAGCTATAAAGTTCTGTCTGATGGATTTGGGAGTAGATGCAATTATCTTTGACTTTGTGCTTCCAAGATCTATGATTGTAGTATGACTAGAGACATTTTGTAGTTTTTCTAAGGCAGAGATAATTCCATCAACTGGAATGGCTAGAAAGATTACATCATATTTATAAACCTCTTCAAACTTCACTATCTCACTAACAAGCCCAAGTTCGAGTGCTAATCTTTGATGCTCATTGTTGTGGTCACTTCCAACAATCTTACTAATAAAATCCAATTTTTTTAGACTCAGAGCTAAAGAGCCGCCCATAAGTCCAAGTCCTACTATTGCTATGTTCATATTAATATTCTTTATTTTTTGTGAAATTATACAAGAGTTTTTTGTTTTTAGCCTGATTTTTTAGCAAAAAACCTCTCTTTAAAAAAATTTTGGCATAATTAATGTTAATTACAAAAGAGGATAAAAAGATGTTTGATAATGTAAGTTTAAAAGATATTAAAACAATAGCAAAAGTTGCAGGTGATGAGATTATGAAGATATATCAAAGAGATTTTGAAATAGAATATAAAGAAGATAACTCACCACTCACAGAAGCTGATATCAAGGCAAATGAGATTATCTGCAACTCGCTCTTTAGCTTATATCCAGATATCCCAATTCTCTCAGAAGAAAATAGCATTGTTGAGTATAAAGTTAGAAAAAAATGGGACTACTACTGGTGCATCGACCCAATAGATGGAACAAAAGAGTTTATCAAGAAAAATGGAGAGTTCACAGTAAATATAGCCCTGATACATAAAAATATACCAGTTTTAGGCGTTGTTTATGCTCCCGCACTAGATTTGATGTATGGAGCTAAAAAAGGTGAGGGCGCATACTTAAACGATAGAAGGCTACCTCTATCTGTAAATGAAAATAAAAAAGAAAAACTTGTAGTCTTAACATCAAAATCACACCTTTCATCCGATACTCAAAGTTATATAGACTCTCTTGATACAAAAGTTGTAGAGCAGATCTCAAAAGGAAGTTCCCTGAAGCTTTGTATGGTTGCAGATGGAAGTGCTGATATCTACCCGAGACTTGCTCCAACTATGGAATGGGACACGGCGGCGGCTGATGCGATAGTAAGAGAAGCTGGCAAGATGAGTTATGACTTTAAAACAAACAAGCCAATGAGATACAACAAACAAGATCTTTTAAATCCTTGGTTTGTTATAAAGTAGGTAAATGGTGAAATTTTTGGGTTATGTAACTTAAGATTAACCATATAAAAGGTAAAATCAGCACTTATTTTATATCTTTGGAACATTAATGAGAATATTTTTAGCGACTTTGCTAACCCTGCTTACGATTAATCTATCTGCTATGACTATAAAGTCTATTGATTATGTTGGAATGGTACACATTTCAAAACCTGTTGCTCTTAGAATGCTTGAGTTTGATATTGGAGATAATGTTGATATAGATGCTATAGATGAATCTATAAAAAAGTACTTTAAACAAGGGTACTTTGATGATGTTTGGGCTGAATTTGATAATGGTAAACTTACCTTCCATTTTAAAGAAAAAGCGATCATCTCAAAAGTTGAACTAAAAGGCTGGAAAGAGAGCGATAAAGATATCTTAGATACAGTTATTCAAATAAAAAAAGGCTCACTCTATGATAAAAAAAGGCTTCAAGCTGCAAAAAAAAGAATTCAAGAAGCGATAGCGCAAAGTGGGAAAATAGATAGTGTAATTGAGGTAGAAGAAGAGGTACTCGACAATGGAAGCATAAAAATAACTTTCATTGTAAATGAAGGCGAAAAAATAGTTATTCAAAAGATAGACTATAGTGGTGTCTTAGGACTAGATAGTGACCTTTTTAATGATGTTATAGCAAACAAAGAGAAACAGTTTATGGGTTGGTTTTGGGGAAGAAATGATGGAGAGATGAAACTTTTAGATCTCTCATATGATCCACTTAGAATCCGCGACTTATATATGCAGTATGGATACTTAGATTCAAAAGTTGACGAACCATTTACTAGAGTAAACTTTGATCACTACACAGCTGGTATGAGTTACCAGATAGAAGAGGGAGAAGTCTATAATATTAGTGGTATCTCTATAAACCAAGTTGAACATGTAATAGATGAAGAGAAGATAAGAGAGATTATAAGCTTAGAAAAAGGTAAAGCTTTTAATATAAAAACCTTTCGTGATGATGCAGAGAAGATTAAGACTCTCATTGCGGATTTAAGTTACGCTTTTGTTCAAGTAGTCCCTGACTTAAAAAAGAACAAAGATGACCATACAGTTGAGGTTGTTTTTAAAATAACACCTGGAGATAAAGTAAAAATCAGAAACGTTATCATCTCAGGAAATAATAGAACTCTAGATAGAATCATCAGAAGAGAGTTATATCTAGGCCCTGGAGATATGTACTCTTTAACTGACTTAAAAGATTCTAGAAATTCACTAGGAAGAATGGGCTTTTTTGATGGAAATACCATAGAAGAAAAGAGAGTAGATAACTCTACAATGGACCTAGTCGTTAAGGTTAAAGAAGCTCCAACTGGGAATATCCAACTCGGTGGTGGATATGGAAGCTATGGCGGACTCTTAGTTACTGTTGCAGTAAATGATAGAAATATTTGGGGTTCTGGAATAGATATGGGTGTACAAGCTGAGAAGTCTGAGAGAACTCAAAACTACTCTTTTAATATATCTAACCCAAGACTCAATGATAGTGACTTTAGTGGTAACTTCTCAATATTTAAGTCATTTTATGAGTATAACGACTATAGTGTTGACTCTCAAGGTTTAAGCTTTGGAATAGGACATAGATTTACTAGATATATTAGTGGATATATAGGCTATAGTTTTTCTGACAATAGTTATAGTGATATAAATACAGACACCACACTACTTGACCCAAAATATTTTGAGAGTTATTCTAAAAGTTCAGTCATTTTAAATGTAAAGTTTGACAATACAGATGATTACTATCTTCCAAGAGAGGGATATACTATGAGTCAAAGTGTTGAAAAGGCAGGAGTCGGTGGTGATGCAGACTTTATAAAGAGTAGAACAAACTTTGAAAAATTTACTGGCTTAGAGGAGTATATTGGCTTTGATGCTATATTTAGGTATAAGGCTAGGTATTACTACGTGGCAGATACTGGTTACTTGCCAATTGCAGATAAATTTTACATGGGTGGTATGGGCAGTGTTAGAGGATATGAGTCTTACTCAATCTCTCCAACTGAGACAAGAACTGATGGAAGCATAGCTAGAATAGGTGCAAAACAGACTTTTTCAAACAATGTTGAAGTGAGCTTTCCACTAGTACCAAAGGCAAAGATGAGGCTTGTTACTTACCTAGACTGGGGTTTTATAGGTGATGGCTCTTTAGATGAATACTCTCGTGGTGGCTACGGGGTAGGACTTGAGTGGTTTTCGCCAGTTGGTCCTATCCAACTAATGTTTTCAAAGCCTTTAGCACAAGAGCAGGGCGACAAAACTACAGCGTTTGAGTTTAGTATGGGACAGAGGTTTTAGTAGGTAAGACATAAGAAGCTTACTTAACCCTCTTTTTTATAAGAGGTTGTAAATGCTTCGAAAGTGATAAACATGCAAGGAAGAACTGCTCTACTATAAAAGAGAGCTTCCGAAGAAGCTTCTCTTGAAAGATTAAAATATGACTTTTAAATTCTCTATAGTGTCTAGTCTACTAAAAGACTCTTTACATAAGCGAAGCGATTTATCTGAGTTGATACGTAATACTCCATCTTCAAAAACGAAATCATATTTTACATCTCTAGGTCTATGTGCTACAAGTGATACACTCAAAGAGAGCATAAAGCTAAGAGCGTTTAGAGTTTCTCTCTCTGGTAGGAGTTCTCTGTACTTTTGTATATGAGAAGATGATGGGAGTTTCTTTTTGGCGTACTTGCAAAGTGTAGAGACTAGAGTTATCTGCTTGTGCGTAAAGCCATACTCTAAAGCACTTTGCAGGATGTAGTAACTATGTTTATTTTTAGAGTAGAAGTGGATAGAGTTACCACAAGGGTAGAGTTTAGCAGCTATACTAAGGTCTCTACGGTAACTCTCATCAATACCAAGATGCTTATGCGTAAGGTCAAAGATTCTCTTTGCAAGATAGTTTAAATGGTTAGCTATAGGCTTTTCGCTGATATGCGAGTCTAAGATAAACCTAGTTGAGATGCTGTAGTGCTCTGGAAATCTATCTTTAGAGTTTCTTAGTAAGTCTGCAAGGAACGCACCCTCTCTTACTCCAACACCACTTGTTATCACATCTTTAATAGAGAACTTTTTTAAGACCCTTTGAAGTATCAAAGCACCAGGTTTTATCACATCAAACCTATCTGATTTAATGCCTAGCTTTTTAAGTTCGTCATCTGCTGCTTCTATAACTAACGAGAGATAGTCATAGAGTTCGCTAGTGCTATAACTAAAAGCATGAAGCTTATTTAGTGGGTATTTTTTTCTTATTAAAATCGCACTCGATACTGCCCTAAAAGTCCCACCAATACCAACTAAAGTAGAAGCATTAAAGTCATCTAAAACACTTAGTTTTTCATCTATGTATTTGATAGCTTCATCTTTTTTCTTATAATCACAAAATAGCTCTTTTATTCTTACAGTTCCCAAATCTAAAGAGATTGTATTTGAGATATCTTTGTCGTTTATTATTGCAAACTCAGTCGATCCACCACCAATATCAATAGTTAGTGAATTTTTTTGAATTGGAAGAAGATTTGCGCAAGCTATAGCTCCAAGATATGCCTCTTTTTGGCCATCAATGATCTTTATATTTAGTTTTAATTCTTTTTTAGCTCTTTGTAAAAATTCTTTTTTATTTGGGGCATCTCTTAGAGCTGAAGTGGCTATACAGAGAGTTTTTCTGGCTTTGTAAGATGCAATGATGCTTAGAAAATCTCTTAGTGTATCCAAGGTCCTATCCATAGCATCAGCACAGAGGTTGCCATTGTTTTGATAGGCATTTTGAGAGAGCCTAACTTTACTTTTGGACTCATTTAGCAGATGAAAAGCAAAACGAGAAGTTTTTTCATAAATAACTAACCTAACTGAGTTAGAACCAATATCAATGACTGCTACTCGTTTTGACATAAAGTAGGCTTTACTCTTCGTCTTGTAGGTTTTTGTACTTAAATTGTAACTCGGCTATCGTTTCTACATTGTCTTTATCTAAGACTATACAATCAACAGGACATACAGATATACAAGCTGGTTCATCATATACACCAACACACTCTATGCATCTATCTGGATCTATAAAGTAGATAGGATCACCTTCTTCTATAGCCATAGTTGGACACTCTTCACGGCACGCATCACACGCAATACATTCATCATTTATTAGTAGGGCCATTAAAAAACCTTATATTTTATAGTAATCTTTTATATAAATAATTATCTATATATTAGTGTCCGATTTATATCAGATTAAAGCTTTATCTTCTTTTAAACTACTGGGCATTAGGAAGTAAACATGACAACTTTGAATTTATCTCTAAAGAGGAGACAGTTCCATCTACTCCATCTGTCCTGTTTTTGACACTTATCTTTGCACCTAGTGCATCTGCTGCACTTTTTGCCAAAAATAGACCAAGTCCTACTCCAGATTTATTTCCTTGCCTCTTAAAGGGAGCAAAAATATCAACACTCTCATCAATCCCACAGCCCTCATCTATAACTTCTATAAGTAGCCCATTTCCACTTTGAGAGCTTCTAAGGGTTACTGCTTTGTCTTTTGGAGTAAATTTTAGTGCATTTTGTAAAAAATTTTGAACTATTTGATTTAGAAGTGAAGCCTGCATTATAGTCATAAAAGCATTTGGTTCTAAGTGCATCTTTAGTTTTTTACCTTCACTATTTGCTAGTAGATTGAAGTCATTAGCCTTTTCTCGTAGTAGTGCTATCACATCAACTTTTACAGGTTTTTCAAGTTGAGCACCCTCTTGACGACCTATATTTAAGATATTTGAGACTATATTGTTCATATCATCAATAGTTTTATTTGTGACATTTAGGGCATCTATATACTCTTCTGGGGTTCTTTTTTTTAGAAGAGTGACCTGATTTTTAAGCTTGATAACGGCTAATGGAGTCTTTAACTCATGAGCAGTCCCAATGAAGAGCTCTTTTTGATACTTTACAAAGTTTTGTATTCTAGAGATAAGATGATTTATAGTACTTCCTAGTTGTTCAAACTCTTGAGGTAGTTCTTTGACTATTATGGGGCGCATAAGGTGCTCATTCATATTTGAGAGTCTTGAACTGATAGTTTGAATAGGAGTGATAAGCATCTTAGATAGTGCTATAGCGTAGATGACTACAAGGATAAAGCCTACTATGTTTATAATAAAAATATAACGTAAAATCTTACTAAGAAGCGTTTTTGTAGATGTTATTTTTTTTGTGATTTTAAGATAGCTAAGTTCATCAAAATTAAAAGGATAAATTAGAGTTAGATAAGTTTGGTTGTTTTTTGTACTTTCATATAGATCTATATCTTGGTTTATTTTTTTTATGTGTATGACTTCTACTTCGATGCCAAGGAGTACATCTTGTGTTTCAGAATCTACGTTAAAAAGAGATTGATTGTTCGCTATATTCTTAGCATACTGTTGCAACTCTTCGCGCTTTTCATCATAGATGGAGTTCTCAATATAGAGGTATAAAAAGGAAGAAAAAATAAATATGAGTGACATGGACGCAAAGATTAATTGAATGAAAAAGTTTATACGAATGCTTCTTTTTGTAAACATGGATGAGCCTAGTGTTAAATATAAGAAATTATATCTAAAAGGAAGGTTTGGTGTATGCTTTTTAGAAGCGATGCTTCTAGGAATGCTAACCAATGGCATTCACCACGATGAGCTTCGCACTCTTAGGCTTTAAAAATCTACATGTCTGTAAAATAGTAAGTCTCTATTAAATCCTATCTGCGAGGTTAAAACCTCGCCTCCTAAAAGGGATGCGAGGTTTTAGGGGATTGTTTAATAGTGGCTAGTGAATCTCTTTTGGAAAGCAGAAACGGTAACCACGACGACGAACAGTCTCTATAGTAGTGATACCTAGAGGTTTATCCATCTTTTGTCTAATTTGGTTGATCGCAACTTCAATAACGTTTGGAGTAACAAGCTCTGGCTCTTCCCAGATAGCATCTAGGAGTTGTTCTTTTGAGACTATTTGGTCACGGTGACGAGCGAGGTGAGTTAAAACTTCAAAAGGCTTACCTTTTAGTTCTATATCTATCTCTTTATAAGTGATTTTTTCCTCTTCAGGATTTATTATAAGATCTTCTATCTCTATAATATTGCTTCCACCAAAACGAAGGCGAGCCTCAATACGAGCTATCAAAACATCAAAATCAAAAGGTTTTCTGATATAGTCATCAGCACCGCTTCTTAATGCTTCTATCTCGCTCTCATTGTCATCTCTTGCAGATAAAACTACTACAACAGTTTTAGGAGTGTTTGTTTTTATATCGCCGATGATATCAACAGAGTTACCATCTGGTAGCATCCAGTCCATTAAAACTAAATCATAATTACGAATATCAAGATAGTACTCTCCATCTTTAAGAGTCTCTACTACATCGCTTTGGTAACCAAACTCTTTTAGTCCCTCTGCTAGCATCTTGTTTAGTGTAACTTCGTCTTCTATAATAAGAATTCGCATCAATTTTTTCCTATAAGTGAATATTTGGCGAAATGATATCATATTTTTAGCTAAGTTTAAAGTGTTTTTCAATTATTTTTAATAATTCTTTAATTTATATTTAAGATTAGAGGATAAATTGTTTGCTTACACTAACTTTTACATCCCTTAAAATCGAAGGTTTAGTGATTTTGATGTTGATACTATTTATGGTAGAGAATTCTTTAGTTAAGTTTAAACTTATAGCTTCAAGAGCATCTTCAATGAGTAAAAACTCACTTTTTATCATAAGATTTTTCACTTTTTCGACTATTTGTGCGTAGTCAATAAAGCCCTTTTCATAGTTATACTCTACTAAAATATTTATAATAACATCTTGGGGTGATACTCTCTCAAAATCTAAAATCCCAATAACGCACTGAAATTTTAGATCTTCTATATGTATAGTCACTTATTTTGCCTCGCTCAAACTACTTTTGCTTCTTGACCTTGAAAAAGGCGGATAATATTTGGGATATGTTTATAAAAAAGTATAAATACTATAAAAACAACAGGAGCGTGCGCCATTTCGGGATGAATGATAAAACTAGCAACAAGAAGCGCTGCAACAGCAGTTAGTGAAGAGATTGAGGAGATGCGGATAGTCTTAGCACCAATTGCCCAAACTATAAGGGCTATGATAGTCTCTAGTGGAAGCATAAACGCCATTACGCCCAAACCAGTTGCAATTCCTTTTCCACCTTCAAGCCCCAAATATGGACTAAAACAGTGCCCAATTACAGCTAGTAAAGCGATAGCCCAAAGTGTAGCATCGCTCACTCCAACAAAGTAAGCAATAGCTAAAACTATGATGCCCTTTACTGCATCTAATGCCAAAGTAGCAGCTCCTAGCTTTTTTGCAAGAACTGGGTCTTTCTCTTTTACAACTCTTAAAACATTTGTAGCACCTATACTTTTACTACCGCTGCTCTTAACATCAACCCCAGCAAATTTTTTAGCTAAAAGTAGTCCAAAAGGGATGCCACCAACTAGATAAGCAGCTATAAAAAACTGTACATTTGTATTTAGTAAAAATTCCATAAAAACCTCAAATATTAATTGTGACATTTTACTTTAGTTATAGTTATAAGTTTATAAAATTCGATATAATCTTGAAATTAAAAATTAGGGGAAGTTTGTTGAAGTTTACAAATGAAGAATTAAAACAAAAAATTATTGAACTAAAAAAGAAATTAAATGTGACTGTTGTTGCTCATTTTTACCAAAGAGATGAAGTGTTTGAGATGGCAGATATTACAGGGGATTCACTAGAACTTGCTATAAAAACAAGAGATGATGATGCTGAGTTTGTTGTCTTTAGTGGTGTTGGTTTTATGGGCCAAAGTGTAAAAATACTCTCTCCGCACAAAAGAGTTGTGATGCCAAAAGCTGCTTGCTGTGCTATGGCTAGAATGATTGACTCCATGTACTATGATGATTCAGTTAAGTTTTTAGAAGACCACGGGATAAAAAAAGAAGATATTATGCCCATCACTTACATAAACTCAAACGCTGATGTAAAAGCAAAAGTAGGCGAGATGGGCGGTATGGTTTGCACAAGCTCAAATGCTAAAACAATCATCACCACAGCTATGGCTGAGGGTAAAAAAATCCTCTTTGTTCCAGATAGATGCTTAGGACAAAACATAGCAAATCAAATGGGACTCAAATCATGCGTTATAGGAGATGGTACAAACCCAAATGATGTAGATATCATCTGCTATAACGGTTTTTGTTCAGTCCATCAGCTCTTTAGCGTAGAAGATATAAATTTTTACCGTAAAAAATACCCAGGTATCTTAATAGTGGTTCATCCTGAATGCGATCCAGCTATATGTAATGCGGCGGATTTTGTGGGATCAACTTCTCAGCTTATAAGATATATAAAAGAGTTACCATTAGAGCAAAAAGTAGCAGTTGGGACGGAGTTTAACCTTGTTAATCGCCTAAGAAAGAAAAATACTTATGTCCTCTCATCTACAAAACCAGAGTGTCCAACAATGAATGAGACAACCTTAGAAGATTTGTACCTAACACTAAAATCCATAGATGATGGCGAACCTCTAAATGAGATTCTAATCGATGAAAAGACTCAGAAATGGGCAAAAATTGCACTAGAGAGAATGTTGGCACTATGATAAAAGAGTTTGTATTAGCCACGCTAAGAGAAGATATAGGTCGTGGAGACTTGTACGCAATGGTAGAACCAAGTGTAGATGCAAAGGCTAAAATCATAGCCAAGAGTGATGGAGTTGTAGCTGGAGAGCTCTACTTAAATGCACTTAGTGAGATAAAAAACTTTGAGATCATCTGGCACAAAAACGACTCTCAAAGCTTTGTTTGTGGAGATATTATAGCCACGCTAAGCGGAGATTCACATACGATTTTAAGCATAGAGAGAACATTTCTCAATATGCTCTTACACGCAAGTTCAATAGCCACACTTACAAAAAAATACGCAGATATAGTAAAGCCTTACGGTGTAAAACTGCTTGATACTAGAAAGACTAGACCGCATCTAAGAGTTTTTGAGAAGTATGCCACAAGAATCGGTGGGGCGGTAAATCACCGTATGGGCTTAGATGACTCGCTTATGATAAAAGATACTCACCTAAAAACCATTAAAAACCTAAAAGACTACATAGCAAAAGCAAGAAAAAAAATCCCCTTTACTGCAAATATAGAAGTTGAAGCTGAGACTTATGAGATGGCAAAAGAGGCCATGGAGAGCGGTGCTGACATTGTAATGTGTGATAATATGATGCCTGAAAAGGTAGCTAGAGTAGTGGCATTTAGAGATGAGAAGTTTTCTCACATCTTACTTGAAGCGAGCGGAAATATCTCACTAGAAACTATAGAGTCTTATGCTAAAACAGGAGTTGATGC
>JAVEST010000171.1:0-3225 GCA_034006465.1 Sulfurimonas sp.
TGTGTGTTCTTCTAGGAGAGTTAAATGGCAGATGATGCAGAAAAAACCGAAGAACCCACCTCCAAAAAGATAGAGGATGCGAGAAAAGAGGGGAATGTTCCGAAATCTCAAGATGCTTCAGGGGTTGTAACTCTTTTTATAGCTATCTTAGCCTTTTTGATGCTTTTTCCCTATATGGCTGCACATGTATTAAGTCTTTTTAAGTACTACTTCTCTCTTGTTGGTACTCCACTCGATAAGCTTTTTATGCTAGATATCGCCATAGTGACAATAAAAGAGTTCCTTTTAATCATTATGCCAGTTGCTATTTCTGTAGCTATTGCTGGGGTTGTGGCTGCTTTGGCTCAGTTTGGTTTTTTATTTACTCTTAAAGCTATTGAGCCAAAGTTTAGTAAGTTAGATCCTATTAAGGGGATGAAAAATCTTATATCTTTAAAAAAACTCATAGAGGGTATAAAAGTTACTTTTAAATCTTTTACAACTTTGGGTATTGGCTTTGTATTTTTCTTTTACTTTATACTAGAACTCCCAACTGTAGCACTTTTTGGTTTAGGCGATCAACTCTTATGGCTTAGAGATAAGGCTATCATCCTCGCCTTTGTTATGCTCTTTATCATTTTTATTTTTGCAATTATAGATATTATTATTGTAAGAAAACAGTATTTCGATGGACTAAAGATGAGTAAACAAGAGATTAAAGATGAGATGAAAAATATGGATGGAGATCCATTAGTAAAGGGTAAAATTCGCCAGATTCAGATGGAAGCAGCAAGAAAACGTATGATGTCAGAGGTTCCAAATGCTGATGTGGTTATCACAAACCCGACTCATTACGCAGTAGCATTAAAATATGAAGAGTCCAAAAGAGCACCTTTTGTAGTTGCTAAGGGTATGGACAATATCGCTCAGCAAATCAAAAAAATAGCTAGAGAAAGTGGTGTCCATGTATATCAAAACCCTCCATTAGCAAGAGCTTTGTATAAAGATGTAGAAATAGATAAGCAGATACCAGAAGAGCTTTTTGCAGCAGTAGCTGAAGTTCTAGCCTTTGTTTATAAGATGAATAAAAAATAGTGTACAATCACAAATGTGTAATATGGTAAATATTTTTCAAAGAATAAAAAAAGCAAAAAAAATTATGCTAGTAACTGGTGTAGAAAACCTAGCTCTCTCTAGTGCTGTGTACACTTACATACTTATGCAACATAAGAGTGTAAGCCTTATTTGTGAGGATGAGAATCTAGATGCAAGACTCTCTTTTTTACCTTGGTTTGATAAGATAAAATCAAAAAAAGTCCTAAGCGCAGACCTTGAAATTGAGATAGATTTCAGCTCTTTAGATTTTTTCACACATTTGAAAGCTGAGTCTCTTAAAATCAATAAAAAAATGGCTACAGCTCTATATGCTGCTTTGCTCCAAGAGAGCGATGGTTTCTTAAATCCTGATGCCAATGGCATGATTTTTGCTGCAGCTAAGGAACTAATAGACGTTGGTGCTGAGTATAAACTTTGCACAAGAGGAGTGCTTCAAACGAAGTCTCTTGCACTTCTTAGACTAAAATCTTTAATGTTTAAGTCTATGATATTACAAAATAATGCAAAAACTGCAATCTTTAGCATCTGCGATGATGATTTAAAATCAAGTGGTGCTACTATAAAAGATTGCGATGAAGTTTTAAAAGAAGCGCTACATCTTCCTTTTGTAGAACTAGCAGTTCTACAAAATAGTAAAGATGAGATTATAAAAATAAAGGAAAAATAGTTGTCAAAAAGAAATTCTTCACTGGGTGTTAAGCTGATATTGGCTTTGATAGTCTTAGCTGGTATCTATATCTACTCATCTTCATTGTTTGAGAGAGAGACTCCAAATATAACGATGCAAACAAACGGTTACTGGAACTTAAAAAGTTCACTAAACATTGAAATAGATGATGCAAGTGGTATTAAGTCATATAGCGTGGTAATAAAAACGAAAGATGAGCAGAGTACTCTTCATCATGAACAACTTATGGTTGCAAAAAAACAGATTCAACTAGAAGTTGAGCCACCAAGAAGTGCGTATGGCATGAAAGATAAGAGCATTAAGGTAATAGTTGAGGCAAATGATGCTAGCAAATGGAATTTTTTTAAAGGTAACAAAATTGTAAAAGAGTTTGAATTAATAGTAGATAAAAAAAGACCAGAACTCTCAATAATTAGTCACTCGTATAAGATAACCAAAGGTGGTTCTGCCCTAGTGATATTTAAGATAAGTGATGAGAATTTAAAAGAGTTTTACATAGAAACTAATTTTGGCAAAAAATTTATACCGCAACCTTTTTATAAAGATGGTTATTATATCTCGCTGCTTGCATGGCCTGTTACAGAGCAAAGTTTTAAAGCAACTATAGTCGCACAAGATTTTGCTTCTAATGAGAGTAAATCATATGTGCCACTATATTTACAAGATAAAAAATATAGAGTCTCAAATATAAAACTAAGTGATAACTTTTTAAAAGGAAAAATTGCAGAACTAGCTGAAGAGTTTGTTGAGACTGGTGGTGTCAGTGACTCAATCGCTCAATTTAAGCTAATAAATGAAGATGTAAGATTTAAAAATGAGAAGTTGATACATGAGATAACTTCTAAAGTCTCAACGGAGATGATAAGCGACTTTAAGATAAATGAGATGTATCCACTTAAAAATGCGCAAGTAGTAGCTACTTTTGGTGATCATAGAAAATATTCATACAATAATGAGCATATAAGTGAGTCATATCATCTAGGCTTAGATATGGCTAGTAACGCTCATGCAGAGATAAGACCGCAAAATGGTGGAGATATTGTTTTTGCTGAATATAATGGCATATATGGACAAATGCCAATTATATCTCATGGTTTAGGACTTTACACACTTTATGGACACTGTTCTAGTGTAAAAGTAAGTGCTGGAGATAGAGCAGAAGTAAAACAAAACATAGCAAATACAGGTAAAACAGGTTACGCTATGGGAGATCATCTTCACTTTGGCGTTTTAGTTCAAGGTATAGAAGTCCGCCCTGCTGAGTGGATGGACAGAGAGTGGATGAAGTTAAATATACAAGATGTAATAAAAACAGCAAAAAGTGCTATAGATAAAAGCTAAAGTAGCTTTTTACTAAAGGGATAAAAATGACAAAATCACTCAACTCCGTAGCTTCAGTGAGAGGAATTTTTTCTGGACGTCTTCAGAGAAAAGGAGACAGA
>JAVEST010000023.1:0-19348 GCA_034006465.1 Sulfurimonas sp.
CATTTAAAGATAAGTCACTTTGGAGAGAGGGTATGACTTATGAGAGACTTATGAGTGAGATGGACAAAGAGTTACAGATAAAAGGACTTATAAACTCATGGACTTACCCTATACGAGGTAGGATTGATATGCTTTTAACTGGCATACGAACACCTCTTGGCATCAAGCTCTATGGGGATAACAATGAAGTTTTAGAAGAGTTGGCATCTAAGATAGAGCAAAAACTAAAAGGCTTAGATCTCACTCAAAACATCTCCGCAGATAAGTCAAACAGTGGATACTTTTTAAACATAGATATAAAGCAAGATGCACTCTCTCGTTATGGTCTTAGCAAAAAAGAGATTTTAGATACTGTCTCTTTTGGAGTTGGAGGTTTAGGAGTTGGCACATTTGTTGATGGGCTAAAGAGGCACTCTGTCTCTATGAGAATAAACTCTAACCAAAGAGATAGTATTGAGAGTATAAGAGAGCTAAAGGTAAAGACAAAACTGGGTTTTTTGCCTCTAAATATCTTTGCAGATATAGAGTTTAGTGAGAGTGCTAGTGTTATAAAGAGTGAAAAAGGTATGAAAGTCTCATTTATCTATATCACGCCAAAGAGTGGTGTAAGTTCAGAGGAGTATAAAAACGCTGCAAAAGAGATTATCAAAGATATGGAGTTTCCTTCTTCTTACTACTATGAGTTTGCAGGAGAGAGTGAGTATTTAGAATCTGCAAAAGAGAGGCTAACGCTTATAGTTCCCATAGTTGTGCTTGCTATCTTTGTGCTTATATATTTTGCTCTTAGAGATTTGACAAACTCTTTAATAGTCTTTTTTACTCTTCCTTTTGCCATACTTGGAGGACTTCTATATATTGACTACTTGAACTTTAATCTCTCTGTAGCATTAGTAGTTGGGTTCTTAGCCCTCTTAGGCATAGCCGCGGAGACTGCTATTGTTATGATTATATATCTTCAAGAAGCTGTAAATGAGAAGAGTTCAAGCTTTAAAGATGCCATCATCAGAGGCTCAGCTCTTAGGCTTCGTCCAAAACTTATGACAGTTTTCTCAATTCTTGGCGGACTTATCCCCATTATGTATATAGATGGAGTTGGAAGTGAAGTGATGCAAAGAATCGCCGCACCGATGTTAGGAGGGATAGTAACTTCGGCGTTTTTAACACTTTTTCTCATTCCTATCCTTTATTCACTAAGAAAAGATAGTACAATTGCTAAATGAAGATACTACTTTTAGAAGATGATATTATCCTTAGTGAGATTTTGCATGAGCATCTAAGTGAGCAAGGTTTTTTGGTAGATTTGTCTTATGATGGTGAAGATGCTTATGATAAGATTTTAGCCAACTCTTACGACCTCTTTCTTTTTGATGTAAATGTTCCAGCTTTAGATGGTTTTGGGCTTTTAAAACTACTAAAAGAGCAGAACATTACGACTCCTACTATCTTTATAACCTCGCTAGAGAGTGCAAAGGACTTAAAGAGAGGTTTTGATTTGGGTTGTGATGATTACCTAAAAAAACCATTTGAACTTTTAGAACTCGACACTAGAATCAACTACCTTTTAAAGTCTCTTCAAAACACAAAAATCATCATAGATGATAAAAGATATCTAGATAGACTAAATTTTGAGTTAGTAGATGCGGGCAAAAGAGTAAAACTCTCAAACAAAGAGTTTCAAATAGTAGAGTATCTTTTAAAACACAAAGATAGAGTAGTAAGCCATCACGAGCTTATAGCTAACATCTGGCTAGAGGGGCAAATCCCTAGTGAAGCTACCATTAGAACATACATAAAAAATATAAGAGCGGCTCTTGGCAAGGAGTTTATCGCTACTATAAAAGGAGTCGGTTATAGAGTTAACTGCTAGTGAAAAAAAGTCACACTATGGCTTTTTAGGGCTTTATCTTGGCTCTTCTATACTTCTTATTTTCTTTATGGCTATAAGCTTTTATGGCTATGAATCAAAGAGCATCGAGGCACTAAACAAAGAAAAAATGCACTCACTCTCTTCAAACATCTCTTCTAAAATCATAACCTCATATATGAACAATGAGCCTCTTATAGTTAATGAAGTTAAGGGTTTTGAGATTACACTCTATGATGAAAATAAAAATCTTATAAAAGGTAAAGAACTAAAGGGCGTTCTCTTTAAAGAGGGTTTTCATAAAAGCGAAGAGTTTGAGTATTTAGTAGATTTAAGCCCGCAGATGCATCACGGTGTGAAGTATCTAATCTTAAAGAGCATAAAAAAAGATGATGAACGCATAAATCTTATAAAGAACATTCTCTTAATCTCTTTTTCTTCCATCTTTATCATAGTTATAGTTGGATACTTTTTATCAAAGATGTTTTTAAAACCCATCCAAAATGAGAGAGTTAAACTAGACAAGTTTATAAAAGACTCAACTCATGAGCTAAACACTCCTATAACTGCGATATTGATGAGTGTTGAGAGACTTAAAAAACAAAACATTGATGAAAAAATACTCCAAAGAGTAGAGATAAGTTCAAAAAGGGTCCAAAAAATCTATGCGGATTTGACCTACCTGCTTTTAGAAGATAACACCAAAGCACTAAAGAGCATAAACCTAAAAGAAGCCCTTTTGGGCGAACTTGCTCTTTATGAAGATTTAGCACTTAAGAAGTTTATAACTATAGAAAAAGAGCTAGAAGATGTATCTATGCTTATCGATGAATCAAGCGTGCAAAGACTCTTTAGTAACCTACTCTCAAACGCCATCAAGTACAATAAAAATAGTGGTTATATCAAGATAGTTTTAAACAAAGAAATATTTAGCATAACAAATAGTGGCAAAACTATAAACAAAGCCTCTCAAGAAAAAATATTTCAGAGATATTACAGACAAAACGCTCATGAGGGCGGTTTTGGTATAGGTTTAGACATAGTAAAAAGAGTCTCACAAATGTATAACCTTGAGATACAACTAAGCTCAAATGAGCAAGAAACCCAGATAAAACTTCATCTAAATAGCTCAACTTCAAAAATGATATAATGTCAAAAATTTAAACATTTCAGGATACAAAAACTCATGGATTTTAAAATAGATGCAACCTCAAAAAATGCCCGTGCATGTACTATAAAAACAGCTCACTCAACCATAAAAACACCGGTTTTCATGCCAGTTGGAACACTTGGAAGTATCAAGGCTCTTGATATGGAAGATGTACTTGACACACTAGGAGCTGAGATAATTTTAGCAAACACTTATCATATGTATCTTCGCCCAGGTGATGAGACAGTAGCAAAGATGGGCAAACTTCATGGTTTTACTACATTTCCTAAAAGTTTTTTAACAGATAGCGGAGGGTTTCAAGCTTTCTCACTTAGTGATATCTCAAAACCAAAGGCTGATGGCATAGAGTTTCGCTCTCATATAGATGGCTCAAAACACTTCTTTACCCCAAAAAAGGTTATAGATATTCAAAACAATCTCGGCTCTGACATCATGATGGTTTTAGATGATTTAGTTGCACTTCCAGCTTCACAAGAGCGCATAAAACTTAGCATCGAGAGAACTACTGAGTGGGCAAGAGAGAGCATCGAGTATTTTAGACAAAAGCAGAAGAGTGGCGTTGGAGTAGATCAAAATATCTTTGCCATCATTCAAGGTGGAACTGACAAAGCTTTTAGAGAAAAGAGTGCTAAAGAGTTGTGTGAACTTGACTTTGATGGTTTTGCCATCGGTGGGCTCTCTGTTGGCGAGTTAAACAACGAAATGTATGACACAGTTGAGCACACAACACAGTTTATGCCAAAAGATAAGCCTCGCTACCTGATGGGCGTTGGAACTCCAGAGGATTTGATAGAAAATATAGAAAGAGGCATAGATATGTTTGACTGCGTAATGCCTACAAGAAATGCAAGAAATGGAACCCTTTTTACATCATTTGGAAAGCTAAATATCAAAGGTGCAAGCTATAAAGAGGATAACTCTCCAGTAGACAAAGAGTGTAAATGTCTCACTTGCCAAAGATACTCAAGAGCCTATTTAAACCATCTTTTTCGTGCGCGTGAGATATCATACTTCCGCCTTGCAACTCTGCACAACTTACACTACTATCTAAATCTTATGAGAGAAGCTAGAGAGGCGATTTTAGAAGATAGATATAGTGAATTTAAAGTAGAGTTTTATAAAAAGAGAGAGGTTTAAAAAGTTTAGTGCTATGAACAATTTTGAATCAAGCTCAGGATGACGCGTACCCATCATTTCGTGCTTGAGGCAGAATCTAGTTTATGGATTAGTCAGAGGGTTTAATGATATAAAATTTCAAACTATTTAGTCAAAGTTAAAATCTTTTTGTGAGCCATCAAGCATAAGTAACCTGCAACTTCTCTCTAAGACAGCTAACTTCTTTGCCATCTCATGTAAGTCTCTGTTAAATGAGTAGACTCCATAACCTCTTATGACCATCATATTTGTTTTTTTTGTTTGAAAGTAGTAGGCTATCTCACTTTGAGCTCGCTCATACCAGTCTTCAAACTGCTTTGGGTCTACTATCTCAACAGAACCTAACTCCTTAAAACCGAAGTAGTCTTTTGGAACTATAAGTGTATGCTCTAGCGAGTAAGCGGTTGTAAATGGTGGCATTGTAAAAGAGACAAACTTTGCATCTGAGATTTGTGAATAGATGCTAAAGTGTATCTTAGAGTCGATGCTCGCTTGGTTCCATCTATAATCTTTTTTAAAATAAAGCTCTATTAAAGAGTCGCTACTCAAAGCATCAAAAATCGCATCTTTTGTGTTAATAATAAATCTATTTGTCTCTGTTTTTGCAGAGATTGAACCATGATAGATGCCAAAGAAATCTTTTCTAAACATGGAGAGTGCTAGAGTTGTTAGCTTGTTTTTTAAGAGTTCTCTGCTCATAAGATTACTTAAACCAGCTTTTCATCTTCTCTATAGCAGAATCAAGCACGCCCTCATGTGGTTTAGACTCGATGCCAAAAGAGTCTTGAAGCTTTTTAAGTAGCTCTTTTTGCTCATCACTAAGTTTTTTAGGATAAGAAATATTTACTTGAGCTATCAAGTTTCCTCTTCCGTGACCATGAACATCATCAACGCCCTCGCCTTTAAAAGTAAAGTGTTGCTTATCTTTTGTGCCGATATCTAACTTTAGCTCTAGCTCACCTCTAAGTGAAGGGATAGTTAGAGTCTCTCCTGTTACTGCTTGAGTGAAAAATACAGGAATAGCGATATATACATCATTTCCATCTCTTTGGAAGTGCTTATCTGCTTTTACTCCAAAAGTAACATATAGGTCACCACGCACACCTTTTTTACTGATATTTCCTTTGCCAGAGACTCTTAAACGGTTGCCCTCGTCTATACCTTTTGGTATTTTGATGCTAACACTCTCTTGAACCTCTTCATAGCCTTTGCCCTTACAGCTACCACAAGCATCAGTTGCAGAACTTCCGCTTCCTTGACAAACTGGACAAGTCTGAGAAAAAGTCATAAACCCTTGCTTCATATAGACTTGGCCTTGACCTCTACACTGAGCACATGTTGAGAGTTTGGCATCTTTTGCACCAGTTCCCTTACAAGGTTTACACGCTTTTTTGTAAGTAAACTCTATCTCTTTTTCGCATCCAAAGATAGCCTCATCAAAAGAGATATGCATATCTACATTCATATCTAATGGATATTTATCCATATCCGCTGGATTTTGGCGGCGACTTCGCCCACCTCCAAAACCACTAAACATCTCTTCAAACATTGAGCCCAAATCATCAAAACCGCCAGATGATTGACCTCTGCTACCCATACCTTGAAGACCTTCTTTACCATAACGGTCATAGATACTTCTTTGTTTATCATCACTCAGACACTGATATGCTTCATTACATATTTTAAACTTATGTTCAGCATCTTTATCACCTGCATTTTTATCTGGATGAAACTCTTTGGCGAGTCTTCTATAAGCCTTTTTTATAGTAGTTTTATCAGCATCCTTACTTACTTCAAGTATCTCATAATAGCTCAAATCTTGCATAATTTCTAATATCCTAACAAATAAAATTTTCGCAATTATATCGTTTTTAATTTAATATCTGTATAATTGCCATATGAGACAAATGACTATTTTATTACTAAGCTTCTCCCTATTTTTTTTTGGATGTTCTAAAAAACCACAGATTAAGATTAAAGAGCTACCAAACACCCACCTAAGCAAGTCTAGTTTTGATGAACTAACGAAGTGGGATAGCGAAAACCATCAAGAAGCATTAAATAGCTTTATAAACAACTGTAAAAGTAAAAAAACACAAGATATTTATGGTTTTCTGTGTCAAAAAGCAGCGCAAACAGAAGATGCAAAGAGTTTTTTTGAGTCTGAGTTTAGTGTTTACATGATTGTGTCCGAAAATAGCGAAGATAAAGGACTACTAACTGGCTACTATGAACCTACGCTAAGAGGCTCTCTTACAAAAAAAGAACCATATATTTATCCTATATATGAAGAACCAAAAGACCTTATAAGTGTTGAATTATCTAGCATCTATGAAGACTTGAAAAAGTATAGATTAAGAGGTCGATTAGATGGCAATAAGCTAGTTCCATACTATGCTAGAGAAGAGCTTGACAAAATAGATGCAGATGCAATCTGCTATAGCGACTCTCAGCTTGATATCTTTTTTTTAGAGATTCAAGGTTCAGGAAGAGTTGAGCTAGATGATGGTGAAAATATCTATGTCGGCTATGCAAATCAAAATGGCCACAAATACAACTCAATAGGAAAATACCTTATAGAGCAAGGTGAGATAAGGCGTGAAGATATGTCGATGCAAAATATAGAAGCGTGGTTAGAGAAAAATCCAAATAGAGTTAATGAAGTTCTAAACTACAACAACTCACTAGTTTTCTTTCAAAAAAAACCTCATAGCGCATCTGGAGCTTTAGGGCTTATCTTAGAGCCTATGCGTTCAGTTGCAGTTGATAGGGAGTTTATCCCACTAGGAAGCATGCTTTTTTTAAAGTCGAAGATAGATAACGAAGATATAAGTAGAGTTGTAATGGCTCAAGATGTAGGTGGAGCGATAAAAGGCACGCTTAGAGCTGATATGTTTTTTGGCTCAGGCAAAGATGCAAAGCTAAGTGCTGGGCATCTCATAGCACCTCTATCTTTATGGATACTTTTGCCAAAGGAGAGTAAATGAAACACTCACTAGATAAGTTTAACCGCCTTGTAGATGCTCTTCAAGAGTTGCCAACCATTGGTAAAAAATCTGCAACAAGATTGGCTTATCATATGCTTATAAAAGATACTTTTGTAGGGATGAAAATCTCTCACAGTATAGAAGAAGCGCTAGGATGTTTGAAA
Source organism: Sulfurimonas sp. (assembly GCA_034006465.1). Classification (GTDB taxonomy): domain Bacteria; phylum Campylobacterota; class Campylobacteria; order Campylobacterales; family Sulfurimonadaceae; genus Sulfurimonas. Next base: position 7,342 of record JAVEST010000023.1, read on the forward strand.
AAATGCACTAAATGTGGCGGTATGACTGAAGATGAACTATGTTTTATCTGCTCAGATGAGAGAAGAGATGCAAGCACTCTTTGCATTATAGAAAATGCAAAAGATATACTTCTTTTTGAAGATAATGGGCTTTTTGATGGTAGGTATTTTGTACTAGATTCGCTAGAAGAGATTAGCATCTCAAACCTTTTTAAGATTGTTGAGAGCGGAGTTAGTGAGATAATCTTTGCACTAACCCCTTCTATTGCAAACGATGCAATTATGATGTATATAGAAGATAAATTAAGTTCATTTAAGGTAAATTTTTCCAAAATTGCACAAGGTGTACCTACTGGTGTAAGTTTAGAAAATATAGATATATTATCGCTCACAAGAGCTATAGAAGATAGAGTAAGGGTTTAAAATATGAAGTATATTTTGATTTTAATTTTTCTAGTTTTAAGTGCTATGGCTTCTAAGATAGACAGCAAAAAAGGTGTAGAAATTGAGAATTATGATATTACCAACATAAGCGATGAAGCCTCAAAAAGAAGTATGCAAAAGTGGTTAAATATAGATTTTGGGCTCAGGCCACATAAGGTGAATTATTTCTTGCCAATAGGGTATAGAAATGGTCATTATAAATCTTATGTTCCAACAGATGAATATAAAAACACAGAATCAGAGCTTCAAGCTAGTCTAAAATTATATCTTGGAACAAATCTTTTGGGCTACAATGAGAGCTATTACTTAGCATATACGCATCAGGCATTTTGGCAAACATATGCTGAATCATCGCCCTTTAGAGAGACGAACTATACCCCTGAAGCTTTTGTAGAGTTTCCTATTATAAACAGAGAAACATATTTCAATATGAGATCTATCACACTAGGAATAGCTCACACTTCTAATGGGCAAGGAAGTAACAAAGGTATTAGCTATGCCGATCCTAGAAATAATCCAGGAAATCGCTCAAGAAATATCAACCTTATCTACACAGAGCTGGCTTTTCAACACGATACACTTCTTACAGAGTTAAGAATATATGTACCTTTTCCTGGTACGGCTAAAGATAAAGACAATCCAGATATTATGGACTATCTTGGATATTCGTCTATAAAATTTAACTACTTTTTAGGGCATCATATGTTCACCCTTATGGCTAGGGCAAACTTTGAAAAAATGTATGGAGCAGTAGAGGGAACTTACTCATATCCGCTTATAGATAATGCATACTTTTATGCAAAAATATTTAGTGGTTATGGAGAGAGTCTTATAGACTACAACAACTATATAGCTAAGTTTTCTATGGGCTTTAGTTTCTCAAGATAGAGAGTAGCTAGCCTCATCCATACTTGCATAAAATTCTACTTTATCGAAGACATGTGTTTTATTTAGTTTTAGAAGTTGGATTTTATCGTGCTCTTTTGCTAAGATAATAACCTTTATCTCATTTTTTTCTAGTTTAGTTATAAGATTTTTTAGTGTAAACATAGCAGTTAAGTCCATAAAAGGAACATCTAAAATATCTATAATTACTGTTTTGGTGTCTAAGATAGAGTTCGCTTTGTTCTCAAAAGCTGTGCTTGAACCAAAGAAAAAAGCACCATTTATCTTTATAATCCTCGTTTTTTTCTCAGCTAAATCCAACCTAATAACCTCATCTTCACTTGAAGCATCTACCAAACTTATTTCAGACTCTTTTGTAATTCTATAGACTATAAGAAGTGCTGCTAAGACAATACCTACTCCAACTGCAGCTATCAAATCTACAAAAACAGTAGTAAAAAAAACCACAAGCATAACACTTTTGTCGTGATTTGGAGCCTCTTTATAGACAGATATAAATCTATAGTCAAGTATATCTATCCCTATTTTTAAAAGGATTCCAGCGAGGATGGCTAATGGAACTTGAGATGCTAAAGGTGCCAAAAAAAGAACTATCAGAAGAAGTGTTATGGAGTGAATCATCCCAGAGATTTTATGAGTAGCTCCACTTTTTATATTTAAAACAGTCCTCATCGTAGCTCCAGCTCCAGGAAGAGAACCAGTTATTGCGCAAAGAGCGTTTCCTATGCCTTGACCTATAAGCTCTTTGTTTGGCTTATGTTTAACACCAGTTATGGAGTCTGCAACTATAGAAGTTAACAGCGTATCTATAGAACCAAGGATTGCTAATGTAAAAGCTAGAGAAAGAATGGTGCTGTAGTGCGAAATATCCATAGATGGCATAACAAATGATGGTAAGGCTGATGAAATCTCACCTATAGTATCAACTTCTAAGCCAAAATAAACACTAAGAGGAGTCAAAACTCCTAAGGCTATTAGTGGTGCTGGTAAGATTTTATTTATTTTTGAGGGTATGAAAAACATAAGGAAGAGTGTGGCACTTGAGAGCATAAAAGCATTAAAGTTTATATTTAAGATATTTGAAGGAAGTGAGATAAGTATATCAAGAACAGAGGAGTTGCTACTAAGCCCTAGATATGGGTTTATTTGTAGAATTATAATAATGATACCAATTCCACTCATAAAGCCAGAAATAACTGGGTAAGGGATGTACTGAACGAACTTTCCAATCTTTGAGATGCCAAAGGCTATTTGAAACACTCCAGCTAAAAATATTGTAGTTACAATAAGTCCTAAATCAGAGTTTAAGCTAACAACAGCTGCTGCAATAACTACAGTCATTGGTCCTGTTGGACCTGAGATTTGAGTAGGAGTTCCGCCAAAAAGAGATGCAAAAAAACCTAAAATAATAGCACCGTAAATCCCAGCACTAGCACCCAAACCGCTAGAGACTCCAAATGCTAGAGCTAAGGGTAATGCGATAATTGCAACACTAATACCACCAAAAATATTTTCTTTTATTTTCAATTTTTTATCCCCCTAGATATTTGAAGCAATTATATATCTAAATTCTTTAATAAAAGTAAAAAAAGCCTTTAAACATTAGTCAGCACAAGATGTGATAATATTCTACTAAATAAAAAAGGAAGTAACAGTGCAGCATCTCATAGGACAAAACTGGCATGCTTTAGAGACTCAAAAAATCATAGAGTTATTTGAGAGTGATGAAAAGGATGGGCTTGACTCACTCAATTTCAAGCATAAAGAGACATTCTTTGGTAAAAATAGGTTAGAACAAAAAAAGCAAGAGTCAAATCTTAAGAGATTTTTCATGCAGTTTCACAACGCTCTTATTTATATACTACTTGGGGCATCTCTTGTGACTGCATTGTTACATGAGTGGGTCGATAGTGGTGTTATATTTGGTGTTGTTATTATCAATGTTATCATCAGTTATCTGCAAGAAGCAAAGGCTCAAGAAGCGATAGACTCTCTAAAAGAGATGATGCATACATGTGCTGTAGTGATTAGAGATGGCAAAAAAATAAACTTAGACTCCACAAACTTAGTCCCGGGCGATATAGTATTACTAGAGTCTGGTGTAAAAGTTCCAGCAGATATAAGACTCATAGAAGTTAGAGACTTAAAAGTAGATGAGTCTATGCTTACAGGGGAGTCACTTGCAACCCAAAAAGATATCTCAATTTGTTCACAAAACATTATCTTAAGCGATAGAAAAAACATGACTTTCTCAGGTACATATGTGACTTACGGCCGTGCTAGGGGTATAGTTGTAGCTACTGCAAACCATACTGAGATAGGAAAAATTGCCCATCTTATCCAAAGTACAACTGACATGGACACTCCGCTTACAAAAAAAATCGCATCTTTTTCTAAGCTACTTCTATATGTTATCCTAGCACTTGCTGCCTTTACTTTTTTAGTCGGCGTCCTAAGAGAACATAGTGCTGTTGATACTTTCATGGCATCAGTAGCACTTGCCGTTGGTGCTATCCCTGAGGGTTTACCTGCTGCTGTTACTATCACTCTTGCCATAGGTGTTTCACGCCTTGCATCTAAAAATGCCATCATCAGAAAATTGCCAGCGGTTGAGACATTGGGAAGCGTTACAACGATATGTTCAGATAAAACAGGAACGCTTACACAAAACAAGATGAGTGTGACAGATATTTTTTGTGCAAGAGAGTCATATAAGGTAAGTGGTGATGGTTACAATCCAGTCGGGGAGATACTAAAAGATGGTGTAAAACAAGAGGGTTGCAATGTTTGTTTAGAAGAAATTTTGCGAGCTGGATTTCTTTGTAATGAGTCTTACTTAGTAAACAAAGATGGAGTTTATGAGATTAATGGAGATCCAACTGAGGGCGCTTTGATAGTTAGTTCTATGAAGTTTGGATTGAATGAAGATGGAGTAAATAAAGCCTTTACTAGAGTGGACTTGTTGCCATTTGAGTCAGACAGACAGTTTATGGCTACTCTTAACAGAGATGTGCAAAATGAGCAAAATATTATCTACCTAAAGGGTTCTATAGAAGTAGTTCTTAAGATGTGTGAGTTTGAACTAGTTAATTCTCAAACTTTGCCAATAAAAAAAAGCCCCATTTTAGAGCAGTTAGGTGAGTATGCAAGCAGAGGTTTAAGAGTTTTAGCCATAGCCAAAAAAGTAACAACTTCTATGGAGATTAAAGATAGTCAACTCAAAGATGGCTTTGTCTTTTTAGGGCTACAAGCGATGATGGATCCTCCACGACAAGAAGCTATAGAAGCGGTTTGTGAGTCTAAAGATGCTGGAATCAATATTATCATGATAACAGGCGACCATGCACTAACTGCTTTTTCTATAGCTAAGCTGATGTCTATTGTTAGCGAAGATGCTAAGTATGAAGACTCAACTCTACTTGGAAGCCAGTTGCTAAGCCTTAGTGATGAAGAACTGATAGAGAAACTCAAGAGTGTAAAAGTCTTTGCAAGAGTAGAACCAGAACAAAAACTCCGCATTGTCAATGCCCTGCAAGCAAGAGGCGAGATAGTAGCAATGACTGGCGATGGAGTAAATGATGCACCAGCACTAAAGCAAGCTGATATTGGTATAGCAATGGGTGTGGGCGGAACTGAAGTTGCAAAAGAGGCATCTGATATGATACTAAGCGATGATAACTTTAGCTCAATCGCTCTAGCCATAAAAGAAGGCAGAATTGTTTTTGATAATCTCATAAAGTTTATAACATGGACACTCCCAACAAACCTTGGAGAGGGACTTGTGATACTATTAGCCGTAATGCTAGGACTCACTCTTCCAATATTACCAGTTCAAATACTGTGGATAAATATGTCAACTGCGGTCTTTTTAGGAATGATGTTAATCTTTGAGCCAGGCGATAAGGAGATTATGAAAAGAACACCGAGGGATCCTAAGATGCCAATACTAAGTTTGGAGATGGTTTGGCAGATGCTAGTAGTTGGATTTTATATGTTAGCTGCATCTTACGCTATGTTTAACTACGCCCTCTCAAGTGGTTATAGCGAGGAGTATGCAAGAACTGTAGCTGTAAATATCTTTGTCTTTATTGAGCTTTTTTACCTCTTCAACTGCAAAGAGTTACAACGTTCAGTCTTTAAGACAAACATCTTTAACAACTCATATCTGCTTATTGGAGTTACTCTAATGGCTCTAGTGCAAATCTCTTTTACTCACTTAGAGTTTATGAACACAATCTTTAAGAGCCAGCCACTAGATATATCTACATGGCTACAAATTATAGCTATAGCTATTGGCGTCATGTTTGTAGTTGAGATTAAGAGATATTTAGAGCGTAAAATCTTAAACGGCTAAGTCATAAGAGGTTTATATATGAAGATGCAAAGAACTTTATAGCACAATTTTATTGAGATTATTTTCAAATATACTCATATAAAGTTCCTTCATATTTGTGCTTAAAAAAATCATTTGGGCATTTTTATGTAGTCTCTAGTCTTTAGCAAAGTCCTTATTAATCAACATCTCGCTATTATTCGTTAAAATTTAACTTAAAGAAAAGCGTACTTTATATGGCACTAATAGACCTACAAAATATTTCTAAACACTACTCCGCTCAAAAGATTTTAATAGATGTGAATTTTCATGTGGATGAGGGTGAGCGTATTGTTATCATCGGTAAAAATGGTAGTGGTAAATCTACTCTTATGAAGATTATCCACGGCTCGCTTATGCAAGATGCTGGGGAGAGAATCACAAAGAGTGACTTAGAGATAAAGATGCTAGACCAAAGACCAAACTTTAAAGATGGGCATAGCGTAAGAGAAGCTGTTGAAGATGGGCTTTGTGAATTAAATGATGCAAAAAAAAGATATGATGAACTCTCTCTACTGCTAGCAGATGAGTATGAAAATAAAAAACTACTCGATGAGTATGAGAAACTCTCAAGTTACCTAGACCATCACAACGCTTGGAACTTAGATGACAAGATAGAGAGAATCATCCAACACTTTGACCTTGTGCAGTATGAGAGCAGACCTGTAGCACTTCTAAGTGGTGGCGAGCAAAGACGAGTCGCCCTAGCCTCTCTTTTGCTTCAAAAACCAGATATTTTACTCCTTGATGAGCCAACTAACCACCTCGATGTCTATATGGTTGAGTTTTTAGAGGAGCTGATTTTAAGAGAAAAATTTACACTTGTCTTTATCTCTCACGATAGATATTTTATAGATAAAATTGCAACAAAGAGCATAGAGGTTGATGACTGCTCACTTAGAGAGTATAGCGGCGGATATAGCGACTACTTGACTCAAAAAGAGGAGTACATTAGAACTCTTGCAAAACAGCATGAAAATCTTTTAGATGTTCTAAAGCGAGAAAATGAGTGGTTTGCTAGAGGTGTTCGTGCAAGGCTTAAGAGAAATGAGGGTCGAAAAGAGAGACTTATGACTCTAAGAGAAGATGCAAAAGTCAATCCTGCAAAGATAAAAAAGATGTCACTAGAGCTCCAAAGAGAGGCAAAACATTTTAACCGTGATAAGAGCATCAACAAGCAAAAGATGCTCTTTGAGGTTAAAAATCTATCTTTAACTTTAGGAAACAAAGAACTACTAAAAGACTTTACTACAACTGTACTTCAAAAAGATGTTATAGCCATAGTTGGACCAAATGGAAGTGGTAAGTCAACACTCCTAAAAGCTCTTTTAGGCAGAATTGAGCCTGCAAGTGGGACAATAAAGCGAGGCGAATTTAAAGTAGGCTACTTTGACCAACATCGCGAGATGCTAGATGATGATAAAAACCTTGTAGAGACATTTTGTCCAAATGGCGGGGATAGAGTTAGTGTTAGAGGAAGAGATATGCATGTTTATGGATATCTTAAAAACTTCCTCTTTCCTAGAGAGTTTTTAGATAAAAAAGTAGGAACTCTCAGCGGTGGAGAGAAAAATCGCATAGCGTTAGCACTCCTTTTTACAAAAAACGTTGATATTCTTATACTAGATGAGCCAACTAATGACCTTGATATTCCAACTATAAACATCCTAGAAGAGCAGCTTACAAACTTTAGCGGTGCGGTTATTATTGTAAGTCATGATAGATATTTTGTAGATAAGATTGCTAAAAAACTCTTTATCTTTAAAGATGACAAACGCATCGAAGAGTCGTACCAGCAATATAGTGAATACTTAGAGCTTGAAAAAGAGCTTAGTGAGTTAGATGCTATGCAGAGTGAAGTTACAAAAACAAAAGAGCCTACAGCTCAAAAAGAAGAAAGACCTAAAACACTAAAACTTACTTTTAAAGAGAAAATTGCCCTAGAGAAACTTCCACTTGAGATAGAAGCTCTTGAAGAGTTGATGCAAGAGAAAAACAGATGCCTAGCAGATCCAAAATGTTATGAAGAGATAGGTATAAGCACCCTTGCATCTGAACTTGAAAAACTAGAAGAGCTTTATGAGAAAAAGGTTGAAGAGCTTTTAACTATACAAGAAAAAGAAGAAGAGATAGAGTCACTTTAGATATGAGAGATTTACATATAGTAGCTCTCTAAAATTTATTTTCATAACTTTTAAGTATGCTAAGCAATGGCATACTCCATAATAATGGGCTGCGAGGGAGATCTTTGCCCACTGTGGTAAAATGAAGTTTCTTTAAAAAGCGGAGCCTTTTTAAAAAAAGCTCCTTTAGAAAAACGGACGAGTTCGTTTTAGTGTTAAGCAAAAACTATTTTTTAGACTCTTTTAGAGTATCTGCTATTAAAAATGCAAGTTCTAAAGATTGGTTTGCGTTTAGTCTAGGATCACAGTGAGTGTGGTAGCGAGAGCTTAAATCCTCTTCTGTTACCCTAAATGAGCCACCGATACACTCAGTTACATTTTTACCAGTCATCTCTAGATGAACTCCGCCTGCTATTGTTCCCTCAGCACGATGCACTTGGAAAAATTGTTTCATCTCAGTAAGCACTGCATCTAGTGGGCGCGTCTTAAAGTTTGTAGATGATTTTATAGTGTTTCCATGCATCGGGTCACAACTCCAAAGTACTTTCATGCCCTCTTTCTCAACAGCACGGATGAGTTTTGGCATACCGTCGCCTACTTTGTTCGCGCCCATTCTAACTATGATATTTAGTCTTCCTGCTTCATTTTTTGGATTTAGTTTCTCACATAGTCTGATAAGATCTTCAGTATCCATACTCGGCCCTGCTTTAACGCCGATAGGGTTTTTTACACCACTTAAATACTCAACATGAGCACCATCTATCTGACGGGTTCTATCTCCTATCCAGAGCATATGAGCAGAAGTATCGTACCAATCCCCAGATAGTGAGTCTTTTCTAGTAAAAGCCTCTTCATAAGGAAGTAAAAGTGCCTCATGTGAGATATAAAAATCTGTCTCACCTAGGCTTCTAAATGTCTTAGAGTTTATCCCACAAGCTTGCATAAATCTTAGTGAATTTTCTATCTCTTGAGCTAGCTCTTCAAACTTTTGAGAAATCTCAGTTTTGTTAGTAAAAGCTAAGTTCCACTTATGAACTTGATGCAAATCAGCCATCCCACCCGTTGCAAAGGCACGAAGCAGATTTTGCGTAGCTGCTGCTTGGTTATAAGCTCTTATCATCCTCTGTGGATCTGGTGTACGAGCCTCAGGAGTAAACTCCATAGCGTTTATGATATCTCCACGGTAAGAATCAAGCGTTACGCCGTCTAGTGTCTCTGTATCGCTTGAACGAGGTTTTGCAAACTGACCGCCTACACGACCAACTTTAACTACAGGAACCCCACCAGCATAAGTCATCACAACTGCCATCTGCATTAGTGCTTTAAATGTGTCTCTGATGCCATCAGCGTGAAACTCACTAAAGCTCTCAGCACAATCCCCACCTTGAAGTAAAAAAGCTTTTCCCTCAGCTGCATCTGCTAGCTGATTTTTTAATCTTTTTGCTTCCCCTGCAAAAACCAAAGGAGGATAATTTCCAAGCTCTTTTAAAACTCTCTTTAACTCATCTTGATCTGGGTAAATTGGTTGCTGCAATATTGGCTTTTCTCTCCAACTTTTTGGATTCCATGTACTCATAATAAAACCTTGATTATATAATTTTTTGCTATTTTACAGAAAAAATTCTAAAAATGCTCTTACTCAAGACTTTTGCAGTACTTTATACTTATAGTGAAAGCTTTTTTTATGCTTAGGTAAGTATAATACCACAATATTTTAACTAGGATATCTCTAATGCGAAAAGATGAACTAATATCTCTGGCAAATGAAATGTGCAAAGAACTCTCCACTATCATCGAACAGCAAGAGAATGCATCAAAAGAGCAGATAGCTACTTACTTAAGAGAATCTGCTCAAATCATCATGAATCTTGACGATAAAGATATCACTAGCGAAGGTTTTGTGGAGTCACTTTTTCATAACGCTTATAAAGAGATAGCAGAGAGAAGTATATCTTCTTACGCAAATACAAATGAAAACATAGAAAAGCTAACAAAACTTCAAGAGAAAACTCTTGTGGAGTGTAATACTCAACAGATTGACTTACCATCACTTACATCAAAATTTAATGAAATTCAATTGCATATGAGTCAAGAAGTAAAAAAAGCAAATGAAATTATAAGTCAACTAACGACTCAGGTTAAAACTCTAGAAGAGAAGTCAAATCTTGATTCTTTAACAAAGGTATATAACAGACGAGCACTATCTTCACATCTAAAGCTACTCTGCTCAAATAGTGATCTCCCTTATGAATTTCATCTACTCATGTTAGATATAGATGATTTTAAAAGCATAAATGACAAACATGGTCATTTAGCTGGAGATAAAGTTTTAATCTTTATAGCAAATATCTTTAAAAAGACACTAAGAGAAGGCGATAAAGTCTTCAGATATGGCGGTGAAGAGTTTGTAATCATTCTAAATCGTGTAGATTCTGAGCTATGTGAAAAAATCACAAAAAGGCTTCTTGAGATAATCAGCTCAAATAAACTTATATATAAAGGCGAAGGCTTAAGAGTTACTATGAGTGTAGGGACTACTAAATATAGTGCTGGAGATACTCCAGATTCTATAATCGCAAGAGCTGACAAGGCTCTTTATAAAGCTAAAAACAGCGGTAAAAATCAAATGGTTTCGGAAAACAAATAGATGGAATTTAATTATTTTGACTTAGTAGCATCAGTAATTATACTAATGCTTGGTTTAAAAGGGATAATAAACGGTTTTTTCAAAGAGGTTTTTGGTCTCATTGGCATCATCGGCGGTATCTTTGTAGCATCTCGTGTTGGAGATAGCGTTGGTAAAGCCTTAAGTGATGCGATTTTTAAACTAGATAACAGCGCGGCTATAAGCTTTTTAGGTTTCTTAGTAACGCTCGGTGTATTTTGGGTTTTTATGATTGCTATAGGCTATATCTTTAAAAAATTAAGCCTTTTAAGTGGTCTTGGCATTTTTGATAGAATCTTAGGTTTTGTCTTTGGCGCAAGTAAGTTTTTTCTTATCGCTGCTGTAATTGCTCACGCTGCTTATAGTATAAAAGCTGTAAAATCCACTCTAGAAGAGCCTATGCAAAATAGCTTCTTATTTCCTGTTTTAGTTGAAACTGGTGCTTTTATTATGAAGTTGGACCCAGTTGAAATAAGCGATGATATCAATAAAAGCATAGACAATGTAACCCAAAAAGTAAACTCTGAACTAGATAAAAGCATAAAAAACTCTACTGAAGAGATAGTGCTAAAAACAAAAGAAGAGCTACATAACAAGCTTGAAATAAAGGATGAAAATGTCAAAAGTAACGACTGATTTTGATGATAGGACCGTCGAATATGAGCAACTTTTAAGTGATTTTAAAGCACTGCTGAAAAAAAACTCTCTGAAATTCACTATTCAAAGAGAAGTTATTTTAGAGACTCTCTATAACTCAGATGAGCATCTAACTCCAGAGGCCTTGCATCATCTCATACAAGAAAAATTCCCTGACTTAAACACAGGCATAGCTACAGTCTATAGAACACTATCTCTACTTGAAGACTCCAAAATGGTAACTTCACTATCTTTTGGTGCTCAAGGAAAAAAGTACGAGCTAGGTGCTAAAGAGCATCACGACCACTTTATCTGTACTGAGTGTGGTGATATTGTGGAGTTTGTCGATGAAGAGATAGAAAAAAGACAACATGCCATTGCAGATAAGTTAAACTTTAAGATGCAAGATCACTCTATGCAAATCTATGGCATCTGTGCAAACTGTCAGACTAAGATAGTGTGAGATAACTATAGTCTTCTCTGGGAAGTGAGGCTTTAGCCTCGCCTTTTTTGCGGGACTCATTGTGGAGAATGCCATTGGTTAGCATTCCTAAAAGTCTCACTTCCGAGTTATTTTACAATCTCTATGTAGAGTTCTCTGGTTCACCAGAACCAAGCTTTAGTGCCCAACGCCCAAGCGTAGCAAGACGGACTTTGTTCGTTTTGCGTAATATGTAAAACCCTCTGGTTCGCCAGAACCAAGCTTTTAGGAATGCTAACCATTGGCATTCTCCACGATGAGTGCCACAGCGGCTAGCGTAGCAAGACGGACTTTGTTCGTTTTGCGTAATAAATTAATAAAAAGGAAAAAGATTGGCTTTTGAAAACAAACTTATACAGCAACGAATAGAAAAAGCGCAAATATTAAAAGATGCTGGATTT
>JAVEST010000179.1:0-2800 GCA_034006465.1 Sulfurimonas sp.
AGCGTAGCAAGACGGACTTTGTTCGTTTTGCGTAATAAATTAATAAAAAGGAAAAAGATTGGCTTTTGAAAACAAACTTATACAGCAACGAATAGAAAAAGCGCAAATATTAAAAGATGCTGGATTTAATCCATATGCTAATGATAATGCTAGAAGTGCAACTATAAAAAAATACTTGTATGTAAACTCAGATATAGAAGAAAAAGAGAATAAAAGAGATGAAAAGCGTTACTACCGCATAAGTGGGAGAATAAAGTTTTTTAGAATGATGGGTAAAGCTAGTTTTATTAAAATTGAAGATGAGAGTGGAATGCTTCAAGTCTATGTAGCAAGAGACAATCTTCCTGATGATTTTTACAATGAATTTTTCAAAAAGCATTTTGAAGTTGGAGATATAGTTGAAGTTGGCGGTTTTCCTTTTATAACAGGTCAAGGTGAACTATCACTTCATGCTACTGAAGTAAAAATGTTAACTAAAGCTATCTCGCCACTGCCTGAAAAATTTCACGGTGTAACAGATAAAGAGATTAGATATAGAAAGAGATATCTTGATCTTATAATGAATGGCGATGCTAGAAAAACATTTACAATTCGCTCTAAAGTTATCTCTTTAACTCGTCACTTTTTTGAAAACAAAGGCTTTTTAGAAGTAGAAACTCCTATGATGCACCCAATTGCTGGTGGAGCAAATGCTAAACCGTTTGTTACGCATCATAATGCTTTAGGCATCGATAGATACCTAAGAATAGCTCCAGAACTCTACTTAAAAAGACTTATAGTTGGTGGTTTTGAAGCTGTTTTTGAGATAAATAGAAACTTTAGAAATGAAGGTATGGATGCTACGCATAATCCTGAATTTACTTCTATAGAATTTTATTGGGCTTATAAAAACTATAAAGACCTTATAGAAATTACAAAAGAGTATTTTAAATACCTTTTTGAGCATTTAAGCCTTCCTAGTATCCTTCCATATGGCGAGTTAGAGATAAACTTCGACAAGTTTAGTGAGATTCCTCTCTTAGAATCACTTGTAACTATTGGTGAAGTTCCTCCAGATATTATAAAAGATAAAGAAAATATAATAAAATATTTAAACGATAGAAATTTTTCTGCAAATATTAATATGACCCTAGGTCAACTTCAAGGTGAACTCTTTGATGCTTTTGTTGAGAAAAAACTTATCAACCCTACTTTCATAACAGAGTATCCAGTTGAGATATCTCCACTTGCTAGAAGATCTGATAAAAACTTAGATGTTACAGAGAGATTTGAGCTATTTATCGCTGGTCGTGAGATTTCAAATGCCTTTAGTGAGTTAAATGACCCTGTGGATCAATATGAGAGATTTAAGTCTCAAGTTGAAAACAAAGATGCTGGAGATGATGAGGCTCATGAGATGGATGAAGATTTCATCGAAGCACTTAGTTATGGAATGGCACCGTGTGCTGGACAAGGTATAGGAATGGATAGACTTGTGATGCTACTCACAAATGAGCACTCTATTAGAGATGTTCTTCTCTTTCCAGCTATGAAACCTATAATCAATGAAGAAAAAGCTCCTGAGATAGAAGCTTAACTATAAACTAAAATAAAAGGAATAAATATGAGTTTTTTAAAAGAGTTTGATAAAGAGATTTATGATCTTTGCGAAAAAGAGTTAGAGCGTCAAAGTGACCATTTAGAGATGATTGCATCTGAGAACTTTACACTTCCAGCAGTTATGGAAGCTATGGGTTCAGTATTTACTAACAAATATGCTGAAGGATATCCAAACAAGAGATACTACGGCGGTTGTGAGTATGCTGATGGCGTTGAGCAGTTAGCAATAGATAGAGTTTGTGAACTTTTTGGATGTAAATTTGCAAATGTTCAACCTCACTCAGGAAGTCAAGCAAATGCTGCTGTTTATGCAGGCTTGCTAAAGGCTGGAGATAAGCTTTTAGGAATGGATCTCAGTCATGGCGGACACTTAACTCACGGTAGTAAACCAAGTTTTTCTGGACAAAACTACTCAAGTTTTACTTATGGTGTTGAGCTTGATGGTCGTATGGACTATGATAAAATTATGGAGATTGCAAAAGCTGTAAAGCCAAAGATTATTGTTTGTGGTGCATCTGCTTATGCTAGAGAGATTGACTTTAAAAAGTTCCGTGAAATAGCTGATGAAGTTGGCGCTATCATGTTTGCAGATATCGCTCATGTGGCTGGTTTAGTAGCAGCTGGTGAACATCCAAGTCCATTCCCTCACGCTCATGTAGTGACCACAACTACACACAAAACTCTAGCTGGCCCTCGTGGTGGTGTTATTATGACAAATGACGAAGAGATTGCTAAAAAGATGAACTCTGCTATATTTCCAGGTCTTCAAGGTGGACCACTTGTTCATGTTATCGCTGCAAAGGCTGTTGGTTTTAAACATAACCTATCTCCTGAGTGGAAAGAGTATGCAAAACAAGTAAAGACAAATGCTAGAATCTTAGGTGAAGTGATGATGAGTAGAGGCTACGATGTAGTTAGTGGCGGAACTGACAATCACCTTATCTTAGTATCTTTTGTTGGCCGTGAGATTAGTGGTAAAGATGCAGATGCAGCACTAGAAAATGCTGGTATAACAATAAACAAAAACACAGTTCCAGGCGAGACAAGAAGTCCATTTGTAACTTCTGGTATCCGTATAGGCTCAGCTGCATTAACAAGCAGAGGAATGAAAGATAAAGAGTTTACATTTATTGCAAACAAGATAGCTGATGTTTTAGATGATATCAACAACACTAAACTCCAAGAGTCTATAAAAGAGGAG
>JAVEST010000007.1:0-31099 GCA_034006465.1 Sulfurimonas sp.
GGGCTTCCTGCCGAAGGAAACCCAGTGTTAGCGTAGCCAAAGGAATTACTTCCTTTGGTGTACTAAATCAGATGAAAGGTTCCCTTTCATTTTATGAAATAAAATTAAAGGAATATATATATTATGACTGCTATGGATTTAAAACTTATTAAAATGGTAAGTGATCACTACTGGCTAAAGAGTGATAGCGTTGTAGAAAAATTATCATATAAGGGTAGAACTTTTTACAATAAGTTTGAAAAAATAAATGCTCCACTAACGCAGTCTATAATCAACCAACATATCAAAGGTGAAATTACTGTTGCTCACTCTTTAATAAACGCTCACAATAAGGTTGAAAACATAGTCATTGACTATAACGGAAGAGATCCTGAGAGATTTTATCATAGAGCACAACTTCTTCTTCGTGAAGAGGGTTTTATCAACTTTACAGCCTATCAAACAAAAACTGAGGGGCATCTCCATGTTTACATACATAAGGGCCATACAACTCTTCAGGAGGCTATCCAACTAGGAAAGATGCTAAGCATGAAGCTAGCAGCTAAGCAGCCAAAGCAGTGGAGAATGTATCCAAATGCAGATATGCCAGAGGATTACAATATATTGACACTTCCTTATGAAGTTTATGCCAAAGAGCGAGGTGCATCTTGGTCAAAACATATGTAATAAGTTTTGACAACTCTGCTATAATTAAGTACAAAATTTTGGTATTATAAGTGCTAGTAAACTTTTAAAGGTTGTATTATGAATGAAAAAAATGAACTAAATGATATTATATTAAACAGAAGCAATTCAGCTAGCTCAAATAAAAAGATTATTTTAGCAGTAGCTACGCTAGGTGTTATCCTTATCATAGTTGTGATGCTTATGAGTACTCTCACGCCTGATGCAAAGGACAACTTACCACAACCTATACCACTTCCACAAGAAGAAGTTACATCGATTGAGAAGCCTCAAGAAGAGCCACTTTTTGAAGAGGTAGAAGTTATTCAAGAAAATAGTAATGATAATCTTGACCAGATTGCACAAAGATTAAAACA
This sequence comes from Sulfurimonas sp., assembly GCA_034006465.1. Taxonomy (GTDB): domain Bacteria; phylum Campylobacterota; class Campylobacteria; order Campylobacterales; family Sulfurimonadaceae; genus Sulfurimonas. Next base: position 1,041 of record JAVEST010000007.1, read on the forward strand.
ACAATCTCAAGAGAGTAAAGAAGAAGTAAAACCTGTAGAGACTAAAAAAGAAGAAGCTAAAGTAGCTCCTAAAATTGAAGCCAAAGCAGAAAAAGAGACTAAAGCAGAAGCTCCAGCGTTAAATACTCAAAACGCTTACTATGTACAAGTCGGCTCTTTCTCAAAATACGCACCAAATAAAAAGTTTTTGGATTCTATCTTAGCGCAAGGCTATAGATATAAATTTCACAAAATAGCTAAAGGTACAGGTGTTTTAAACAAAGTATTAGTAGGTCCTTTTTACACTGAAAAAGAGGCCAGAACTGCACTTAGGAACATTAGAAGCAATATAGAAGCTGGCGCTTTTTTGACTAAGATATAATGATTTATTCTAAGCAATTTATACTAGACCAATTAGCACCTATTGCAGTTTACTCTAAACTAAAGAGCATTTTTAGAGGTGAGATTTCTTACCTTTTTGAAAGTGCTGGGCAGAGTGATGGAAACTACAGTTTTATATGTATTGGTGCTAGAGAGAGACTTCAATATATAAACGATGAAACACTCTATACTGATGCTTTTGGTAAGATAAACAGACTAACGCAAAACCCCTTTGAGTTTTTAAAAGATTACTACAAAAAGATAGATAAAAAAAAATATAGAGAAGTTACAAGTGATTTAAAGATAGGCTTCGTTGATGGTTTTATCGGTTTTGTTGGCTATGATATGGTTAAAGTTTTTGAGCCAAAACTAAAAAAATATATGAACGAGCTCAAAGATGAACTTAATACTCCAGACCTTGACCTCATTCTTCCTAAACTCATTTTAGTATATTCACATAAAAACCATCAAATTACCCTCCTTAGCACGCAAGAAGAGTTAAGTAAAGAGTTTAGCTCCATAGAGACTAAACTTAAAAGCTCTTATGAATATGTCAATATGATAAAAAATGAAGGCACCGATAAAGGAAGTTTTGCACACTCTAAGAGCAAATTTTTTAAGATGATAGAAGACTCTAAAGAGATGATTAAAAGTGGTGATGTTTTTCAAATCCTTATGACAAATCGCTTTACGAGAAATATAAAAGTAGATCCCTTTAGTTTTTACAGAATCCTAAGAACTAAAAATCCATCACCATATATGTTCTTACTAGAATATAATGACTTTAACATTGTAGGAAGTTCACCTGAGGTGATGGTAAGACTAAGCGATGGACAACTTCTTCTAAGGCCAATTGCTGGAACTAGAAAAAGAGGTGACACAAAACACAGAGATAAAGAACTCGAACTCGAACTCCTAGCAGATCCAAAAGAGTTAGCAGAGCATCTTATGCTTATAGATTTAGGCAGAAATGATGTAAGTCGTGTAGCAAAAACTGGAAGTGTAAAAGTTGAAGACATGATGCATATAGAGAGGTTTTCTCATGTTATGCACATAGTATCAGATGTAACTGCAACGCTTGCTGATGATAAAGATATGTTTGATCTTTTTATGGCTACTTTTACTGCAGGAACTATGACAGGTGCACCAAAGATTCGTGCAATGGAGCTTATTGCACGATATGAGGGTATAAAAAGAGGTTTTTACAGTGGAAGCGTTGGTTATTTTGGCTTTGATGGAAATATGGATAGCGCCATTACCATAAGAACAGCCCTTGTTAAAGAGGACAAAGTAGTCCTTCAAGCTGGCGCTGGTGTTGTAGCTGATAGTCAAAATGAGCTAGAGTACTTAGAAGTCACAAACAAACTAGGTGCACTAGTCGCTTCACTAGAAGACTTAGACTAAAAATTTATTTTTCTCATGCTAAATCGTATCTTTGAGTAGAGAGAAATTTCTTTGGGAACTTGTTTCCAATAAAAGGAGATATTATTAAAAAACTCTTTGCTATCTTTGGCGATCCTGTATCGCACTCTCGCTCTCCACTTATGCACAACTGCGTTTTTAAAGCACTCCGTTACAACGCTTGCTACACAAGAGTGCATCTAAAAGATGGCTCAAAGCTAAGGGAGACTTTTTTTGCCCTTAAACTTAGTGGAGCAAATGTTACAGTTCCACATAAAGAAGAGGCTTTTTTAGCTTGTGATGAAGTCCGTGGTTTTGCAAAGAGCGTAGGCGTTGTAAACACTCTTATAAATGAAAATGGCAAACTCATAGGTTATAACACTGACTCCGATGGTTTTATGTTTGCTATAAAAGAGTTTGGTATGATTAAAAATGTATTAATCTTAGGTGCTGGAGGAACTGCAAAAGCTCTTGCATCTAGATTTTTACAAGATGGTATCAAGGTGTCAGTCTTAAATAGAAGCGAAAGCAGACTATCTTATTTTAGTGAGATTGGTTGTGAGACTTCAAGCTGGGATAGTTACAAAAGTCAAAATTACACTTTAGTTGTAAATACAACAAGTGCAGGATTAAAAGATGAAGAACTTCCAGCTCCCAAAGAGATGATAGAAGATATTTTAGCTAAAACCTCATTTGCAGCAGATGCCATCTATGGCAAACTAACTCCATTTTTAAGTCTTGCAAAAGAGCACAACATCATCTACAAAGATGGGGCAGATATGCTTCTAGGTCAGGGCATCTTAGCAAATGAACTCTTTGTGAACAAAGAGTTAAGTTTAAAAGATATCAAAACTCATATGCAAAGAAGTTTTGAGCTTTAATTACAAAATCATATTAAAAATAAACCCTACTAAGAGTATCGCACTTCCAACTGTACTAAAAAATATAACAATTAGTTTAGTACTTAAAACTCTCTTTAGTATCATAGCCTCAGGAAGACTAAGAGCCACAACTGCCATCATAAAGCTAAGAGCAGTTCCAAGTAGCATCCCTTTTTGAGTCAACACTTCTATAAGTGGCAACATTCCAGCTGCGCTTGAGTACATCGGAATTCCCATAACAACTGCAACAATAGGCGCATACCAAACATCTCCGCCAGCATATTTGGTTATAAAGTCAGTTGGAACATAGCCATGTATAAAAGCTCCAATAGCGATACCTACGATAACATAGATATATATTTGTTTAAAAATATCCATAGTGTCATGCCACGCGTTACTCATCTTAAGTTTAAAAAGTGTTTGAGTATTTGCTTCTTGAGCAGCACTACAACAGGCTGCTTTAACCTCAAGCAAAACTTCCCCCTCAAGCTTTAAACTCCCTATAATAAGACCAACTACAATAGCAATAGTGAGTGAAAATCCAATATATAACAGAGTGATTTTTAGACCAAAGAGAGAAAAAAGCAGAGCAATAACTACAGCATCACTAAGTGGTGCTGAGATGAGATAACTAAAGGTGACTCCTAAAGGAATTCTAGCCTGTAAAAATCCCAAAAATAGAGGAATAGCGCTACATGAGCAAAAAGGAGTAAGCATCCCAAAAAGAGCTGCAAAGATATGTCCAACAATCCTATTTTTACCACTAATATAGTCCCTAACCCTCTCAATGGGAAAATAACTCCTCAAAAGTGTTACGGCATATACTATAGCGATGAGTAGTATAAAAATCTTTATCGTGTCAAAAAGAAAAAAGTGTAGAGCTTCTCCTAGGTGGCTAGCCCTATCAAAACCTAAAAGTGTAAAAATTATATAAGCACTAAAACTCTCCCAAAGACTAAACATATCAACTCCTAAAATTATTCATGTTATTTTTAAAGATTGAAGTGTAGCATATTTTTACTACTATATCAATATATGTAGATATAGTAATTTTGTGTAAAATAAGGAATAAACTTTAATTTGGTTATAATTTTTTTATGAATAGATTTATGAAGATAGCTTACGATGAAGCAGTTGATGGAATGTTGAAAAACGAAGGTGGGCCTTTTGGTGCGGTAATAGTAAAGGATGATAGAATCATCTCAAAAGCCCACAATAGTGTGTTAGTAACCAATGATCCAACTGCTCACGCAGAGATAAATGCGATAAGAAAAGCGGCTAAAGTTTTAGGTACATTTGAACTTGATGGCTGTATTCTCTACACAAGTTGCAAACCTTGTCCTATGTGTTTAGGAGCAATATTTTGGGCTAGAATTTCCACTGTTTATTATGGAGCAGATGAAGAAGATGCAGCTCGTGGAGGATTTGACGATAAACGCTTCTATGAGATGATAAGAGGCAAAAACTCTGATGTTAAACTTATAGAGTTAGATGCCAAACAAAATGCAAAACTTTTTGATATGTGGTTAGAAAAAAATGATAAAAAGATCTACTAAAGTACCAATTAATGATGAGGGACTTTGTAAAACTTTTATAATCACAAGTCAATTTTCTTAGTTTTACTCAAGCGCACTGTTTTAATAAAGTTCTCTAGTTAATCTACAAACTAGATTTCGCATCAAGCACTAAATGACGGACTACGCTTCATCCTAAGCTTGATTCAAAAATCGAAGTTTTCAACCCGCAAACAGCCCTTTTAAAAGGTATGAATCTTAAAGATATTTTTAGCATTATCAGACTTCCCTACTACTTTAGAGTTTTTTTAGCTCTTCTTCTACTACATTAAGATTTGGTTCTCTTGCATGTTTTAGGAGTACATATACGATAACGGCAAAAAGGACTATCATAATACCAGTAAATATAACTGGTACATCTTTTAACACAACATAAGTCACTATTAAAATCGAAAGAAGCGTTGGAAATTCATTGTAAGCACGAAAAAACTTTCCATTTTTTGTACATGTTTTTGTTAACAATTGCTTACGGTAATGATTCATAGACAAATCGTACCAAACAAGAAGTAGCACAACCGCTATCTTTGCATAAGCCCAAGCTCCCATATCAAAAAGATGTGGATTCAGAGTAAACATCACAACCCCGCTGATAACTGTCGCTATCATTGCTGGCATATCTATATACTTGTAAAGTTTATACTCTTGAATCTCAACAACTTTTATATAATCAGGCTTATCCATATGTTCTACATGATAAACAAAAAGCCTCGGCAGATAAAAAAGCCCCGCCATCCATGACATAAATGCCATAATATGAAAAATCAAAATATATTGATAAAATTCCATTACACTTCCTTATTATTAATATTATATTTTACCATATCAAAACAAAAGTTGCATCTTAAAATAGTGAAACTTTCATCCTATTTAAGGTAAAAATCTCTTTACTATAAAATTTATTGTTTTACTGTGTTATAATAATTTTTTTAACAAAAAGGCTAAATTATGATGAATTATTTTTTACGACAAGTCCAACTTTGGGGAGAAGATACTCAAAACTCTCTACAGACAAAAAAGATAGCTATAGTAGGTTCAGGCGGTTTGGGAAGTTCTCTTGCATTTGCACTTGGCTCTAGCGGTATAGGTGAAATACATATGATTGATTTTGATGATGTAACAACTCATAATCTACACCGTCAAATCGCCTTTAAAGTAGGTGATGAGGGTAAAAACAAAGCTGTTATTAATGCAAATCTAATAGAGCAGAGATGTCCTTTTGTAAAGGCCATAGCTCATGAGTGCAGACTTGAAGAGTTTTGTAAAAAGGATATAAAGTTAGACCTTATCATAGATGCAACGGACAATCTTCCAACTAGAGGCGAGATAAGTGACTACGCAAAAATCAAAAACATCCCTTGGATTTATGGAAGTGTTGAAGCGTATCATGGACAGGTTTGCTTTTTTGATAAAGCTTCTTATAGAGACTCTTTTAAGATAAACGATAAAAAACCTGAGGGAATTACTGCTCCTATAGTTATGCATATAGCATCTCTTCAAGCAAATATTGCTCTAAGATATTTGGCAGGGTTGAGCGTTAAGAAAGACTTTCTTTATTATCTGTTTTTTAACGATGAAGGCGAGCTAATTACTCAAAAATTTTCACTTCCTAAGCAATAAGCTACTTTATTTAGCCTTATTTATGTGTCATATTGTATATTGACAACTCTGAATCGAGTTTAACTCTAAGTTTCTCAGCTTCTTTTTGAGTAATCTGATGAAGATTTAGAGCTTCTTCGATAGCCTCTTGTGAAAGATAAGTGTGTTTCATATCTGTACCTCCTTATAATAAGTATAAAATTGTAGAATGTTTTTTATAAATTTAAAGTAAAATGAAACAACTATTTTTATAAAGTGGCACATTTAAAAGACATGTCTTAAAAATTTAGTTAATTTCTTAAGGAAATATTAAAGATTCTCTTATACATTTCAGATATAATTTCGAAAATTTACTAAATATGAGAAATATATGAATTTTATGCCATTTCCATTTGAAAAACTAAACTATTTACTAAAAAATATCCCCCTTCCATCAAATCTAGCTTTATCAACTGCTACCACATTTAGCCCTTGCTTTATAAATAGGGATTCACAAGATGATGCAACAAGGTATTTATATGAATCTTAAAGAACTAAAACAAAAAGTTTTAAAAGCTCAAGAGAATGCAGATATAGCTTCTCTTTATGTATTAGAACAAAAGGCGCAAGATCTCTTTGATGAAGATGAACTTCAAGCTTTTTATGTAAATATTTTAGACTTAGCCCTAGAGGGGTTGACAGATGCACTTGAGTCTCACAGGCTTATGGATATGAATGAAGTCCAAGACTTTGCAACACTTAGAGCCTTGTATGAATATGCTATGGAACATTATCATGCTGGGGACATCACAGATGCTAGTGCTTTGTTTGAAGTCTTAAGTGGGCTTACAAAAGATAAGGAATTTTCATCCTCCTTAAAAATCCATTGGATTGCTTCAAATGAAGGTATCAATCTTGATGATTTTATAAGTAACATTGCTGATATAGATGCAACACAAAAAGCTGGAAAATTTTACATTAGTGTATTTCAAAAAGAGGCACAAATATTGCTAAGTGACCTGAAAAGTGATGGGAGTAAGAAATGAAAATACATTTTATAGGTATAGGCGGCATTGGTATCTCAGGTCTTGCTCAATACATGCACTACAAAGGTCACATAGTCAGCGGTTCTGATATTTCAGACACTGTAATAACAAAAAAACTTCGCGATTTAGGCATAACTGTTACCGTTGCGCACAATGCAGATGCTATAGTTGACCAAGACTTAGTTATTCATTCAGCCATTATCCGCCCTGACAACCCAGAAATAGTGGCTGCAAAAGAAAAAAACATAGAAGTACTCGCCCGTCGTGAAGCGCTACTTCAAATACTAGATACTTCAAAAGTCTACTCTGTGGCTGGTGCGCATGGAAAAAGCACAACTACCGCGATTTTGACAGCCATTATGGAAGGCTCAGCAATTATTGGTGCAGAGTCAAAAGCTTTTGGCTCAAATGTAAGATATGATGATACAAATGATGTTATGTTATTTGAAGCTGATGAGAGTGATGGAAGTTTTATAAATTCAAACCCTCACTGCGCTATTGTTATAAATGCTGAACCAGAGCATATGGAGTATTACGACTACAACTTTGAACTCTTTTATGAGTCATATAAAACCTTTATAAACTCAGCTAAGTGCCGCGTTTTAAATGCAGAAGATCCTTTCCTTGCTACTCTTATAGATGAGATAGATGCCAACTGGCTCTATCCAAGTCGCGATATAAAAGATATCAAATTTGTCCTTATAGGTGATGAGCCACACACAAGATTTACACTTAAAGATTTAGGTTCTTTTGATGTTTGGGGCTTTGGTAAACATATAGCTCTAGATGCAGCTCTTGCTATTTTAGCTGCTCATGAATCTATGGGGATAGAAAAGATTAGAGAAAATCTCTTAAACTTCAAAGGTATAAAAAAGCGTTTTGACATAGTGGGGACAGAGAGTAATAGCGTTATAATAGACGATTATGGACATCATCCAACAGAGATAAAAGCTACTTTTGAGTCAGTAAGAGAGTATGCGCAACTAAAGGGGTTTGATAGAATCACTGCTATTTGGCAACCACATAAATACTCTAGAACTATAGATAATCTTGATGAGTTTATCAAGTGTTTTGAAGGAGTTGCTGAGCTTATTATTCTTCCTGTTTGGTCGGCAGGAGAAGCTCCAAGAGAGATAGATTTTAAAGAGAAATTTAAAGGCTATAACCTTACAATGGCAGACACTATTACAAGAGCTAACAACATCATTAGTGTTATAAAAGACAAAGAGACTCTAAAGACTCTAAACAAAGGTCTCATCATCGGTTTTGGTGCTGGAGATATAACTTATCAAATAAGAGGTACTGCTTAATGGCATATATTGCTGGACTCGTAATTGTAGGACTTTTCTTTTTGGTTCTACACTATTTTACAGAACTTAATAAAAATCAAAAAATAATCATTACGATTGTAGTATTTAGTATAATTTTAGGTGCTATTGCTTTTAACGCTTATTCTAATGCCCAAAGAGACAAGATGCTAAATGCAGTGATGAAATTTAACCAAGGTAAAACAATAAATTGCAATGGAGTAGATGTAAACAGTACAAATTACACTATTAGTATCGGAACTTACACTTTTATTGGCAAGGAGAAAACCCCTAATTATGGGCAAATGATAAGTGCAACTAATTGCGAATAGCTAAATTTGCAAATTTAACTACACTTTTCATTTTATTCTGCTATACTACCGCCAATGAAAGATGATTCGAGTTACATCTTTAGATTGCTTTGCATTGACGACTTTGTGTTACCAGTATAATTCACCTAAAAATAAGACTTCATATTAGATTTTCAACCACCTATTAGGTGTAATTAAACATAAAGGATTTACAATGGCAGCATTAGTAAATGGAACTGTAAAATGGTTCAATAGCGAAAAAGGTTTCGGTTTTATCGAGCAAGAAGATGGTGGTAAAGATGTATTCGTACACTTCCGTCAAGTTAACAGCAATGGTTACGATCGTGTTTCACTAAACGAAGGTCAAAAAGTGACTTTTGAAATTGGTCAAGGCGAAAAAGGCCCACAAGCAGAAAACGTTACAGGTCTGTAATCTTTCTAAATATTGAGTAGATTTTTCTACTCAATATCTTCTACTCAATTTTTTTAAATAACTTTTTACATTTCTTCCCTCAATTTCCACCACCTAAGATTCAATAATTATATTTCAGCTAAAATTCTACTAACAAAGCAACAGATTAGGTAAAAAACAGATAATGTCCATAAACAAAACTTCCAAAATAGATAGACTAATAGAACAGCTTGACTTATCCGAGCATATAGCGCAGTTTAAGAGCTTTTATGCAAGAGAGAGTTCTCTCTATATTGAAGGCGACCAAGAGTTGCACTTTAAATATATAAAAGCGCTTGATAACTTAGAGTTTAAAGCTCCCCCTAAAGTTAGTGACTTTTTTAATATCAAAGCGCATCTGAAAAAAAGAGGCGTGCTTAATTTTGAACAAATTTTTGAGATAGTAAAAGTTGTTAGATATTTCAACTACTTTAAAAACCAAGACTTTGATGGAATAATTGGCGAATGGATGCAAAAGATTGAAGTTCATGAGAAGTTTACAGAGGTTGAAAAGTATTTTAGAGTTGATGGTCTCTTTGATGAAAACTTAGATGAGATGCTTTTTGGTTTAGCCAAAAGAATACAAGAGCATAAAAACAATATGAGTGACTCTATGAAGAGACTTATGTCAAGCTCTAAACTCTCAGGTTATTTAGTAGATACTCAGATCCATTTAGTAAACAATGAAGAGGCTCTTTTAGTTCGTGGTGGATTTAACCATGTTCTAAAAGGTGCAGTAGTTGGACGAAGTAGTGGTGGATTTTTTTATGTCTCTCCCGATAGCATCTTAAAGTCAAAAGAGCAGATTCGCTTTATTGAACAAGAGAGAGAGGCTATATTTTATACTTATGCAAAAGAGTTCTCTCTCATCCTTAATGAGCTTTTACCCTTTATAAACTTTATAGATAAAGAGTTTACAAAATTTGACAACTACCAAGCAAGAGCTATTTTTGCAAAGAGTAAAAATCTTCAACTCATAAAGAGTTCAAAAAATGATTCTAAAATTATTTTAAAAGATTTCATCCACCCTGCCCTACATAAGCCTAAACCATTAAGCGTAGATTTTAGTAAAAACATACTTATGATAACTGGTGTAAACGCTGGTGGAAAGACGATGCTACTAAAATCAATCCTTGCATCTGCCTTTATGGCAAAATACATTATTCCCATGGCGATAAATGAACATAAGTCTCATATAGGAAGTTTCAAGGAAATCCTAGCCATTATAGATGATCCACAAAATGTAAAAAATGACATCTCCACCTTTGCTGGACGAATGCAAGAGTTTTCAAAAATCTTTACACATAAGTCTGCCCTAGTTGGCATCGATGAGATTGAGCTTGGAACAGATAGTGACGAGGCTGCGGCTCTGTTTAAAGTTATCCTTGATGACCTTATACAAAGAGGTCAAAAAGTTGTAGTTACTACACACCATAAACGCTTAGCAGCTCTAATGGCAGACCGTGATGATGTTGAGCTAATGGCAGCTCTATACGATGAAGAGTTAAGAGCTCCAACTTATGAGTTTATGCAAGGTATTATAGGCAGGAGTTATGCTTTTGAGACAGCTCTTAGATATGGCATCTCAAGCGCAATAGTAAATGAGGCAAAAAATGTTTATGGAGACAATAGCGAGAGGCTAAATCTTCTTATTGAGCGGGGTTCGCAGCTTGAGAGGGAGTTAAAGCAAAAACATAAGAAGGTTGATGAAAAGCTCGATTACTTAAAGCTAAAAGAGCTTGAACTAAAAGCCCAAAGAGAGAAGTTAAGATTAGAGCTAGAATATGAAAAAAAAGAACTAAGGCTTGCTTATGATATCGCTATAGATGAAGCAAAAAAAGCCGCAAAGGCAGGTGATACAAAAGCCATTCATAGAGCCATGAACAAGGCAAATCTTAACCTACCAAAAAAGAAGGCAGAACCGAGTATAAACAATCATGTTTACAAAATCGGTGACTTTATAAAGTATAGAGATAACAAAGGCAGCATAATCTCCATAAAAGATAAAAAAGAGGCGCTGATAGAGGTTGGTGGCATGAGACTACGTGTAAAAACAAAAGATTTAAAACCGACTAAAAATATAGATGCCAAACCACAAGCAACTATAAAGGTGAGCGTAGAGAAAAAAGCGGGACTAAAGTGTGACTTACATGGTATGAGAGCCGAGGAAGCTGAAGAGACCCTAGATAAGTTTCTCTCAGATGCACTATTAAATGGCTGGGATGAAGTCTTAGTCTATCACGGCATAGGAACTGGTAAGCTCTCATATGCAGTTAAAAACTTCCTAAAATCTCATCCTAAAGTTAAAAAATTTGAAGATGCACCGCAACATATGGGCGGATTTGGTGCAAAAGTAGTTACTCTTTAAACGGTTATTATGTTAAAATTTATTTAATTATTAAAAAGGCTAATAGATGAAGATACTTATATCCCTTATATTAATGTTTACACTAGGTTTATCTGCGCAGATTGATGAGTTTGCCTCTGAGGTGAATTACTCAAGAGACTATGCACAAGCATTGCAAATTGCAAAAGAGCAAAACAAGCTCATTATGTTTGTCGCCGTTGGAGACTACTGCCCTTGGTGTAAGAAGTTTGAGAGAAAAACTCTAAACTCAAAAGAGATAAAGGCAAGAGTTTCAGGCGAGTTCGTTCCTCTCATTATAGATAGAGTTAGTGACAAAGGGAAGTATCCAGAGGAGTTTTATGCTCAGGTGGTTCCAACTGTTTTTTTTATAAATCCAAAGACACAAAAAAGTGTTTTTGAATCTATGGGATATATGAAACCGAGTGATTTTTCAAGCGATTTAGACTCTGCAAAAGCAAAGTTTATAAAGGCTAAATAATGAAAAAATTTATACTTTTTCTCTTCTTAGCAAGTTCACTCTTTAGTGACACTTTTTACACACTAGACAATATAAAAAATATTCGTATGTACTCAACAACTAGCACTACCTTTTTAGATAAGCAAAAAATAGCTGAGATAGAAGAGTTTGCAAAAAAGAGACTCCTTGAAGCTGGATTTATTTTTGATGGAGATGATTCTGCTACTTTTATGATTAAGATAGAAGCCATTGAGATACAAGATACTCACGCCATCTATATCGAAATTGGTGTAGGCGAAGAGGTAAAAACTCTAAGAGAAGGCGATATTTATAGTTTTGCTTTTACATATCTAGTTAACGACCTAATAGAATCAGATGACCCTTACACAGATACACTAGAATCTCTGGATTTTTTAATATCACAATTTATCGAAGCATATAAAGCAGATAATGAGTAAGCGAGTAGCCATCATAGGTGCTGGAGCTTCTGGGCTTTTATGTGCTATTGAGTGTGCAAAAGGCTCTTGTGAAGTCGATATTTTTGAGCAAAATGAGAAGTGCGCTAAAAAGATTTTAGTATCTGGAAATGGGCGATGTAACATTACAAATAAAAATCTTTCAGTTCATGACTACTTTGGGGAAAATCCTCATTTTGCAAAAGATGCTATAGAGAGTTTTGGCTACAAAGAGTTTGCAAGCTTTGCATCTAGCTTTGGTCTTATACTAAATACGCTTGAAGATGGAAGAGCTTATCCTCTTAGTAATGAGTCAAAGAGCGTAGCCTCACTTCTTATAACTTATGCAACAAACCTTGGCGCTAAAATACATACAGATAATAAGATAAAAAATATAAAAGAGTTGCTTAAAAACTACGATGCAGTAGTTGTGGCAACTGGTTCAAATGCAGCCGAGCATCTAGGTGGATGCAGTGATGGATATGAGTTTGCAAAAGAGTTTGGACACAATATTATTGCGACCTATCCTTCATTAGTCCAGCTGCATCTAGTCTCAGCCATAGCTCATAAAATGAGTGGGGTTAAAACCCAGGGTGAAGTTACACTTTTAGTAAATAACAAAAAGGATATCTCAATTTACGGTGATATTTTATTTACAAATTATGGAGTCTCTGGATTTGCCATACTCGATATCTCTCAAAGAGCAAGCAAAGCACTTTTAGAGTTTGCAAAAGTTGATATATCTATAAATTTACTTCCATCTTATGACGCCCAAAAGCTCTCAGCCCACATAACAAACTTAGCTAAAGTTATGCCAAATCTTACTCTTTTTGATATCTTAGTAGGTCTTGTTCCTCTAAAGATAGTTCATGGAATCTTCCAAACGCTTGAAATCTCGCAAGACACAAAGGTAGATACAAAACTTAGTAAAAAAGTAGCTAATTTAATGCTAAACTGGCGTTTTGAAGTGAGTGAAACTCACGGTTTTCGTCATGCTGAAGTTAGTGGCGGAGGAGTTGATGTGAGCGAGATAAATCCAAAAACCTTTGAATCTCTAAAGCAGAAAAATCTCTACTTTTGCGGAGAAGTTTTAGATATTGTAGGTAAGCGTGGCGGCTATAACTTCGCTTTTGCATGGGCTAGTGGATATCTCTGTGCAAAAGATATAATAAAGACTAAATCTTCGTAAAATTCAATACAAATGGAACAAACTATGAAAAGTGAAAAAGATCTTATAGTGCTAAGCATAAAGGACTTTTTATCGCTAAAGATGCTGAAGTATTCCTTAGCTCCTTTTCTTATCACCATAATCTTAATGTATATTCTTTTTTTTGTTATTGCTGGGATGGGAGTTGATAGCTTAGCTGGGATGCAAGTAGAATCGACTCAAGTTTCGATGCAAGATGGCATCCCTCACACACAGAGTGTAACAACTATGATTGAGGGTAACTCTATAGTGGAGTATCTTATGAGTTTTGCCATCACGTCTTGGCTTGCTACATTTCTCATCTATGCTATTGGAGGATTTTTAACTCTCTATCTCTCCATCTTTCTAGCTATTATCGTTATTGGATTTTTAACGCCTTTTGTACTTCGTGAGCTACAAAAGAGACACTATGGGGATATAGAACTTATAGGCTACTCTAACCTTTTTACCGACCTGTTTCTTATTATAAAATGGGCTGTGACTATGATACTGCTTTTTATAGTTTTAATCCCTTTTTATTTTATCCCCGTGCTAAATATAGTGGCATTTAATCTTCCACTATATTATTTTTTTCATAAGATGCTAAAGTATGATATCTCATCAAATATCTGTACAAAAGAGGAAGACAGAGAGATTAACTACTTCTTTTCTAACAAACTAAGACTCAAAACACTAAGCTTATATCTTATCTCTCTTGTTCCATTTGCTATATTTTTTGGCGCCGTTTTGTTTGTAATATATCTAGGGCATACTTACTTTTTAGAAGTAAAAAAACTCCGCAACTAATGTGTACTTAGTGCTCAGTATGATATGAAAATCTATCTGTGTGACTTTAAATAAAGTACAATTTAAAAGCCCTTTTTACGAGGTTCATCGTGGAGAGCGCCATTGGTTAGCGTTCCTAAAAACCTCGCTTCCAAGAAGAGATATTAGGTTTTAAAGTTTATTTGGTTTTTGGAAGCGACGCTTTAGCTTCGCACTGTGTGGCTTTAAAATAAAAGTGCTCCTTACAAATCTTGCACTTACAAGCCCTTTCTACGAAGCTAAACCTCGATTCCAAGAAGAGATATGTAGTTTTTAGAAATTAAAAAAGATTTTAAAAGTGGCTGAGTTTACCTAGCTTGGCTTGAAACTGTTAGTGAGCTTTTTTGCTTACTTTTTTTGATCTTTTAATTCTCTGCATCTAACTTGTCTAACTCTTTTTGTATCATGGCTTGGTAGGCATCATCTTTTGCAACTAACCCAGCTTCATATAAAAACTGAGATGCTATAAAATTTTGTTTTTTTATCTTGTCATATCTGGCAAAGCTAAGATATAAAATATCTTTTGCACGAGTAACAGCCACATAAAAGAGTCGCCTCTCTTCATCTAGCGAACCACTTCTTTGCATAAGTTTTCTGTTTGGAAATCGTCCATCCATCAGGTCAATAATATAGACTTCTTTGTACTCTAATCCTTTAGATGCGTGGACACTTAGTAGATTTACACCCTCGCCTTGTGTTAAGTCAGATGAACCCAATATCATAGCGTTTAAAAATCTATCATGCTCTTTGTAAGGCTTAGATAGCTCTTCTAGAAGTATCATTTTTCGCTCGATTTTTATAAGAGACTCACTCTTTTGTTTCTCATCTATCGTGCCATCTTTGAGTTGAGCTCTTTTGTTTGAGAGTAACTCTCTTATATATTTAAAAATAGAAGATGCTGCTATTTTTTTTACAATAGTCCTAGGCTGTTTTATACCCTTTAAATCACGAAACAATAGATAAAAATCATGCAAAAATATAGCACTATCTTTTGTAAGTTTTGGATGTTTTAGGATTGGATTTCTCATAAATTTTTCTTCAAATCCAAGTTTTGCAAATTTTCCCACAGCACCAAGCTCTAAAAAATCATCAAATAGTCCTAATTGATGATTTAGCTTCCTCTTCTCAAAGGGATTTTTTATAGACTCATCAGGAGCATAAAGACCGTAAAAGATGCTTCCATGTCCTAGTGTTTTTAGAGCTATATATATCTCTTTTGCCATAGCACTGCCGATGCCGCGTACAAACTCAAAGAGATGAATAAAAGACATCATGTCTGACTCATTAACCAAAAGAGTATAAAAATCTAAAATAGCTTTTACCTCCTTTGCATCAAAAAAACTAGTCCCACCTTTTCGTTTACAGGGAATGTCTAACTCTCTAAGTCCTACCTCAATGCCATCAGCTGATGAGTTATTTCTAAAGATAACTGCTATCTCATCTCTTGGAGTTTGCGACTCTCTTATTTTAAGAGCTATGGCGTGATACTGATCAAACAGCTCATCATAAGCCAAGAGTGTAGGTGAATGTGCACTTTGTAATCTAGTTACTTCAAGTTGTTTTGGGTAAATTCTCTCGTTGTATTCTATTACTTTAGTAGCTAAAGAGAGTATAGGCATTGTCGAGCGGTAATTTTTTGTAAGAGTATGAACTTTTGCACCAAGAAACTTACTCGTAAAAGAACCAATAATAGATATATCTGCACCATTAAAAGCATAGATGCTCTGGTCATAATCTCCAACACAAAAGAGTGATGGCGGATTTATAGCATCTATGAGTGTGCCTTGAAGTGCATTTGTATCTTGATACTCATCTACTAAAACCTCTTTATAACCCAACTCTTTAGTCTTGCATAATTCTCTAAAATTTAATAATAAATCATTGAAATTTACAAAACCATACTCTTTTTTTAAATCCTCAAACTCATCTACAATATCAGCATAGATAAGCGCAAAAAGCTCATGTTCTGGATACTTCTCTTTTATCCAATCTTCAAAGTGCATAATAAGTTCAGTATTTTGATAAAAAGAGTAAACATCATATAGATAATTTCCGCCATAAGGGGTCGTATCTGCACCAATATGATCAAATGAGCGTTTTTCAAAAACACTTCTAAAGAGAGTTTTTAGTTCTCTTTGCTGCTTTAGGATAACTCTAGTTTGAGTCTTTTTTAGCCATCTATAACTAACAGCATGAAATGTCCCTGCTTCTATCTTAGATGCTATAGTTTTTCCAAAAAACTCTGCTACTCTCTCAACCATCTCTTGAGCAGACTTATTTGTAAAAGTAAGCAGTAGTATTTCTTGTGGTAAAATGTTATTATTTAAAAGATATGCAATTCGCCCTACTATAGTAGATGTTTTTCCAGTTCCAGCAGATGCGATGATTAGATTTTGTGCATCTTGGGATGTTGCAGCAGTGTATTGTTCTTCGTTTAGACGCGATAGTGGCAATTTTTACCTTTGAGGTTGAAGTTAGAATGTGATTATACTCAGCTAAGCTTTGCTTATTTTTATCCATGAAGTTTTACTTAGCAGTTGTATTTAAAATGTCAAAAATATAGCAGTCTGTTATTTAAATGTGTTATAATAAAAGTGACAATCAACTCTTTTCAAGGCGACAATTCATGCAATCTAACAACGATGTTTTAAAAATAATCTCAAGTCAAACAAAAAGCTCTATAAATGAGATCTCAGTTGTAACGCCTAGTATGTACGCTGCCATATTCTCAAAGTTTGCCAATGCACACAACACAGTGATAGGAGATGAAAATGAACTCGCTAAAAACCTACTCATAAGTGAGTGTACACACCTAACAAATCTACAAACTCAAGCTTCAAAGAGTGCTATGCAGCTAAGCGAGTCCACTTCAAAAGCAATAAGTGCTATAAAAGATAAAGATGAAAAGTTGCTCCAAAGTGTGTTGCAAGAGACTCAAAAACTTCGCCTTGAAGTTGAAAAGCTAAAAGAATCAGTATATAAAGATACTCTAACAAATGCACAAAATAGAAAGTGGTTAAATGACAATTTTTTAAAAGATGACGCTCAAAATTTTAAAGATGGGGGAACTTTAGCCATAGTTGACCTTAACTACTTTAAAATTATCAATGATACCTTTGGTCATATTATAGGAGATAAGGTTCTACTCTACTTTGCAAATGAGCTCAAAAGAACTAGATATAGCGTTGTAAGATATGGTGGGGATGAGTTTATCATCATGTTTAGCAAAAATGTCTCTGCACAAAAGGCTACAGAGATTTTAAATGAAGTTAGAGAGAGGATACTCTCAAAAAAAATAAAAGCTCAAGAAGAGTTGTTTCAAGTTAGCTTCTCATTTGGTGTGAGCGAGTATGTAGCTTCTCAAAAATTTTCAGACATAATCGAAAAAGCTGATAGAAATATGTATGAAGATAAGATGATAATCAAACAAAGAGTTACTGGCATCTAAGAATAGCCTCACTTCTTTTTAGATATAATCGCGAAAAAATAAGAGATTATTATAAGGCTAAAGAGATGCAAGATGGCTACAATCCACAAGATATAGAAAACAAATATTATAAGATATGCGAAGATAGAGGATACTTTGAAGTAGATGGCAACTCTGCTATCCAACAAGAGAGTAAAACATTCTCCATTATGATGCCACCTCCAAATGTCACAGGTCGCCTCCATATCGGCCACGCACTTACATTTACACTTCAAGATATTATCACTAGATATAAAAGAATGGATGGCTATAAAACTCTATGGCAACCAGGAACAGATCACGCTGGAATTGCAACTCAAAATGTTGTTGAGAAGCAACTTCTAGATGAGGGAACAACAAAAGAAGAGTTGGGTCGTGAAGCATTTTTAGAGCGAGCTTGGAAATGGAAAGAAGAGTCAGCTGGCATCATGACAGAACAACTCCGTAAAATGGGAGTAACTCCTGCATGGGAGCGTGAACGTTTTACTATGGATGCTGGGCTTCAAAAGTCAGTTAAAGAGGCGTTTGTACATCTCTATAATGAAGGCCTAATCATACGTGGCAACTACATGGTTAACTGGTGTACGCACGATGGTGCACTAAGCGATATAGAAGTTGAACATGAAGACCATGATGGTAAGTTTTATCATATAAAGTATCCTTTTGCTGATGGAAGTGGCTTTGTTGAAGTGGCTACTACTAGACCTGAGACATACTTTGGAGACACCGCTGTTATGGTTCATCCAGATGATGAACGATACAAAGATCTCATAGGTAAAAAGATCCGTCTGCCACTACTTACTAGAGAAGTTAGCATCATCGCAGATGAGCATGTAGATATGGAGTTTGGAACAGGTGTGGTAAAAGTCACTCCTGCGCATGATCAAAATGACTACGAAGTCGGAAAACGCCATGACTTAGAGTTCATCACAGTTTTTGATGAGAAAGGAATACTTAACGATTATGCAGAAGAGTTTAAAGGTTTAGAAAGACTAGAAGCTCGTGATATTATCGTCAAAAGACTTGATGAAGAGGGTTATATAGTTAAGATAGAAGAGCATAAGCATCAAGTTGGACACTGCTATAGATGTAAAAATATCGTTGAACCTTATATCTCTAAACAGTGGTTTGTAAGAAAAGAAGTCGCCGCAAAATCTATAGAGAAGACAAACAATGGTGAAGCTAAGTTTTTTCCACCGCACTGGATAAACTCATATAACGCTTGGATGGGGGATTTAAGAGACTGGTGTATATCTCGACAACTTTGGTGGGGGCATCAGATTCCTGTCTTTTACTGTGGGGATTGTGACCATGAGTTTGCATCTCTAAAAGATAACCCTGAGACTTGTCCTAAGTGTGCATCTAAAAACTTAACTCAAGACCCAGATGTGCTTGATACTTGGTTTAGTTCTGCTCTTTGGCCATTTTCTACTCTAGGTTGGGGAAATGGTGATGCTGAGATGGACAAGCTTTTTCAATCAGATGATATGAAAGAGTTCTATCCAAACACACTTCTTATAACAGGTTTTGATATCCTCTTTTTCTGGGTAGCTAGAATGATGATGATGGGTGAGAATTTTAACAAAGAACTTCCGTTTAAGCACATCTATCTTCACGCTCTAGTTCGTGATGAACATGGTAACAAGATGAGTAAATCAAGAGGCAATGTGATAGACCCACTTGACACAATAGAGAAATACTCTGCCGATGTTTTAAGGTTTACTCTAGCAATATCTGCTGCTCAAGGTCGTGATATTAGGATGAGCGAAGAAAAGCTTGACCTTATCCGTAACTTTACAAATAAACTCTACAACGCTACAAAATATCTTCAAATGAATGTAGATACATTTCCTGATATGAAAGGGTTTTGTATTGAGAGCAATCTTGGCCGTTACATGGTATCTCGCTTAAATCTTGCTACAAAAGAGGTAAGAGCAGCTCTCGATGAGTATAAGTTTAATGATGCAGCTAGTGTTATGTATAGATTTTTATGGAATGAATTTTGTGACTGGGGGATAGAACTTAGTAAGGCTGACAAGGGTTCTATCGTAGAGCTTGGTGCTATCTTTAAAGAGTCTATGAAACTTCTACACCCTTTTATGCCATTTATAACCGAGCATCTGCATCATACACTCTCAGGAACATCTTTAGAAGACTCTGAATCTATTATGATTTCTGCTTATCCGACTAAAACAAAACAGAGAAAAGAAGAGAAGAAATTTGAACTTATCATGGATGCTATAGTCTCCATCAGAAGGGCAAAAGTTCTTGTTGATTTGGCAAACCAAAAGATTGCAAAAGCTTATGTTAAAATTGATAGTATCTCAGATAAAGACAAAGAGATGATGCTACCTTTTATAGCAAGACTTGCAAAGGTTGAAGTTGTAGAGTTTTGTGATAGTAAGATAGAAGATGCAGTGAGTGATATAGCAGATAGTTGTGAGACTTTTATCCCTACAGGAAGTATAGACCTAACTCCAATCATCTCTAAACTTACAAAGCAAGATGAAAAACTTCAAAAAGAGATAGATAAAATAAGCTCAATGTTAAACAATGAAAGATTTGTCTCAAATGCTCCACAAGATGTTTTAGACAAAAATCGCGAAGCACTAAGTGACGCTGAAGAAAAGCAGACTAAAGTAAAAGAGCAACTAGCATCTCTTAGTTAAACCATCTAGCTCCCACCCTGAACTTCCGTTCAAGGGTCTTTGGGCTAACACATAAGATAGTTGCTACTTAGGTATATAAACCAAAATATCTTTCTCTAGGCTTTGCATCAGACTAGATGCAGTTGAGCCATAAAGAAATGAACCCGCATTATTTACACCATTTGAACCTAATACTACCAAGTCATTATGATTTTTAGTTATATAGCTAGTTAGTGCATTAGTTATCCCTGCTCTATCTTCTATAAGTTCTGCATCTTTTATGTTGTTCTCTTTTACAAACTTATCAAACTTCTCTTGTTCGTGAAATTGTATCTCTTGCTCTATAGCATCTCTATTTTCAAAATCATCGTTATATCTAAAAGCTATTTCACTCATTTTTTTATATGCGTAGACACACTTGACATTATCTTGATGAAAAAAATCTTGAGAAAAAACTAAACTCTTTTTCGATACATCAGAGAGGTCTGTAAAAGCTACTATATTTTTATACGCTTCACCTGATTTGCATTTTACTATAAGAAGTGGAAGGTTACTTTTTTGTGCGATATTGTGTGCAGTAGAGCCTAGCACTGTAGTAGCAAAGTCTTTTTTTTCATTTGCACCTATGATAATCATACAAGCATCTCTATCTTTTGCAAGCTCCATTACAAATACTGATGGCTTAGCTTGTTTAACCTCTATAGAGTAGTTTAAACCCTGAGTGTTAACACCCTCCAGCTCTTTTTCTATAGCTTTTTTAGCACTTATATTTAATTTTTTAATCTTATCGTCTTTGATAAATTTACCAAAAAAACCAGCATCTATCGCGTGAGCTATAGTAAGCTTTGAATCATTTTCTTTAGCTACTAAAAAAGCCCTGTTTAGGACCTCTTTTGCATTATTTGAAATATCAAGTCCTACTATTATATCACTAAAATTTTCCATTCTTTTACGCTCCATTATTTTTAAATTAATTGTATCACATTTAATACAATCACAGCTTATTTTCTAGTACCTTGTTAGCCTTGATACGATACTATTAACACTTTGCGAGAATATTTCATTCAAAAATGGCTCAATATCTTTTGAACTGTAAGATGGCGTTATCCACTTAGATGCTGCTTGTTTAAAGTTTTGAGTTATAGTAGATGCACCTCTTTTTATTGTGACTTCTAGCTCTATAACTCCTTTTAAATTTTTATCAAAATTTTTACTATTATAAATAAATTCTATGTTTTTGATACTTATATTTACAACTAACTTTGCATCATGTTGTGCTGCATTTTCAAATCCAGCCATTCTAAGCGCTACAAGAAGAGCTTCATTATACTTTTTACTAAAGTCTTCTGTAGAGTATAGTTCGTGTGCCTTTTTTTCACCCTCTAAGACATAGCCTATGCTCCTTTTGTCTACCCTTAGATCTCTTATAGACTCTATAAAAACACTTTTTTTCTCTTTTGATAGCTCTCCTGTATATTGTGCATCATATTGCGATAACATCAAAGACTCGTTTTTGTATGAACAACCACTAAATATAAGTATAGTTGCTAGTAGTAATAGTAGAATTCTCATCATCATTCTCCAAATTTTTATGACTAAAGTATATCACAGCTTCTGCTTATTTCAAGCAAAAATTCATTTGCCTTTAGTTATAATCCGCGAAATATTAAAACTCCCCCTCCAAAGGCTTCTTAAACTTGTTTGATTTAAAAAAGTACACATCGACAAATATTAAAAATGACATCTTATCTGGTTTGGTCGTAGCCGTCGCATTAGTCCCAGAAGCCATAGCATTTAGTTTTATAGCTGGAGTTAGCCCGATTGTTGGGCTTTATACTGCTTTTATACTAGGACTTATCACTTCACTTATCGGTGGAAAACCTGGGATGATTTCAGGTGCAACTGGTGCTGTAGCTGTAGTTTTTGTAGGTTTAGGCTTAGAAGCAAGTGATTTACTAGTAGCTAGTGGCCTTGATAAAGAAGCAGTTGCCATGGGAATTCTTCACTATATACTTCTAACTACTGTTGTTGCAGGACTTATACAAGTGAGCATTGGAATGCTAAAGCTTGGTAAGTTTATCCGCCTTGTTCCAACTCCAGCTATCCATGGTTTTGTAAATGGTTTAGCCATAGTTATAGCAACTTCACAGTTTAAGTTTTTTGAATCTCAGGGCTATATGATGTATGTAATAGTGGCGATAACTATGTTTATAATGTATGCACTTCCAAAGTTTACAAAAACAGTTCCAGCTGGTTTAGTAGCCATCATCACTATAACTTTATTAGTCTATTTTGCAAATATTCCAACACTGCTACTAAGCGGTTTAGCCGATATGAGCGAGTTTGCAGGAGAGCTTCCAAGTTTTGTTATTCCACAAAATATTTTAAGCCTAGATGCCATCATCTTTGTACTTCCTTATGCTGTTATTGTTGCTCTTGTTGGCATCATTGAGTCACTACTAACTCTCTCGGTTTTAGATGAGCTGAGTAACACTAGAGGTTCTGCAAACAAAGAGTGTATAGCTCAGGGAACTGGCAATATAACTTGTGGTTTTTTCGGTGGTATGGCTGGCTGTGCGATGATAGGTCAAAGCATCATCAACTACACTTCTGGCGGTATTGGAAGACTCTCCTCTTTTGTTGCAGCTCTTGGACTTATAATCCTCGTAGTCTCAATGAGCAGTGTTTTAAATGCTATACCTGTTGCTGTTTTAGTTGGGATTATGTTTATGGTGAGTATCGGCACTTTTGAGTGGTCAAGCTTTTCAAGACTAAGTAAGATACCTAAAACTGATGCTTTTGTAATGGTTACGGTTACTGTTATTACTGTTTTTGAAGATTTGGCAGTTGCTGTTATTGCAGGAGTTATCATTTCTGCACTTGCATTTGCTTGGAAGCATGCAAAAATCTCTGCAAAAATCTCAACAGAGGAAGATGGAACTAGAATTTATGAGCTAGAAGGTCCACTATTTTTTGGCTCAGCTACTACTTTTGCAGATAATTTTGATATAGCAAATGACCCATTAAAAGTAGTTATTAGTTTTAGGGGTGCTAGAGTTATGGATAGCTCTGGGGTTGAGGCTATAGATGCCATTACTAAAAAGTATGAAGATGCAGGTAAGCATCTACTTCTTAGACATCTCTCAGATGACTGCAAAGCAATCCTTAAAAAAGCTGGACCATACTGCACGTATGAAGAAGACGATCCAACTTACAAGGTAGCTTACAACTACTAAGGAGACTCTTCTAGTCTCTCTTTACAACTACAAAACTCTCAGGATTTATAGACTTATACTTTGGCATACTTTGACCAATGTTTGAGTTTATATATGTTGGATCTGCCACTATATACTTTTTGTTATTAGCCTTTATGCTATCTCCAGTCATTGGAACATAGAGAGCTGTAGCCATATGATCTTTGTACTTTATACCTAAAACACTCACTCCAAAAAGCTCTTTTACAAGGTATGAGTAGAGCGTAGCTCTATCTTCACAATCAGACTTGTCATAGTAAAGTGTCTCAGCTGCAAACATAACTTTTTCTCTTGAGAATTGCTCCTCATCTGTCTCATATATAAACGATTTTTGCACCATATGAAGCACAAAGTTCATAGCATCACTAGCACTCATTCCATCTACATACTTCTTTATATCTTTTGCAATAGATGCATAAGTTATCTCATCTAAGGGAGCGTTAAAAAAAGTCTCATAATCAGCTTGAGGATATGTCGCCATAAAGTCAATTAGGTTTTGATTGTACTCAAATGAGAGAGTATAGTTTTTAGAGAATTTTTCAAAACTTAGAGTTTTAGACTTCAAGTTTTCATTAAAATTTGGCAGATTATTTAACGCTAAATCAAGAGGTTTAGTAGCATCTGGATAGTCTTGTTTATATGAGTAGAGCCTTCCCACACTTCCCTTAGCATAGTTTGAAACGACATAGTATTTTTTATTGTCAAAACTATAGTTTGGAGTAGCATATATGATTTTTTTAGAGTAGTGCATAAGTATTATATGGTTGTTTGCTAGCCCTACTTTAACTGCGTATCCTAGCTTGTTAAATATAAACCAACTGAGTAGATTTGCATCATCTTTATTTGTGTGAACTTGTTTTGAAATCTCACTAACCAATAAGTAAATTCCCCAATCATTTAGGTTCATTCCATCAGAGACTTGTTTTATCTCTTTAACTAAACTATCGTAATCACTAGATGCACAATTATTGAAAAAGCTTAATATTCCATCTTTGTTTTGTGGGTAAAATCTAGCATTTTTTATCTCTTTTTCAATATCAAAAGCAAGAGTAGTCCCAAAAAAATCAAAATTTATATCTTTTTTTACTATCTCTTGTTCTTCTGGTTTTATAATCTCTTCTTTTGGTAGAACAAGTTCTACTTCTTTTTCTTTTATAATTATTTTAGGCTCTTGTTTATCTTGTTCTTTTTCTTCTTCTTTATAGACAACAAAATCTTGTGGATGTTTAACTATATGTGGTTTTACTTCTTTTATTTCAATATTAATCTTTGGCCCAACGCTCTTTGGCCTTGTCAATATTGCATCAGGAACTGATTTTGGCTTTGGTTTTTCATAAAGTGGTACGCTTTTATAGACATTGTAAGCTTCCCACTGCGCTTTTAAGTGTTTATTAAAAGCATTGTCTCTCTCATCTTTATACTTTGAAAAAGATTCAGCTTGAGTTCTTTTAAAATTTTCAAAACTCCCAGCTCCTAAAAGAGGCAGAGTTAGTAAAAAGGATGATATCAGTATGCTAAAATGGCCAAGCTGCTTGAATGATTTTGGTTCCCCATCCCTGTTTTGTTGCACGGTCGATATCTCCTTGAGTTCGGTAAAGAATCTTAGCCTCGCTCATTTGAGCTGAGTCTATTTTGTTGTGTTGATCTATATCATATGGGCGGATAACACCGCTTATCTGTATAATCTGCTTTTGATCATCAACTAAAATCTCTCTTTTTCCAGAGATAAAATAGTTTCCATTTTGCATAACTTTTACTATCCTAGCTGTTACAGTAGTTGTAAAAGAAGCATTTTTAGTTGCACTTCCACTTCCTGCAAAGTTACTGCCTGAAGTTCCAGTAAAGCCCATATTTGTTAGTCCATTTAGCTTGTTTGCATAAGAGCTGACAGCTGCATTATCTCCACCTGCTACAAAGGTACCACCACCTAAATTTGAGCTATCTTCTTTACTAAGATCTTTAGCTGCATTTGATGAACTCTTTGCGTTTTCAGATATAACAACTCTTACTATATCATTGACATGCATAGCTTTATGGTCTGAAAAAAGAGGGTTATCACCCTGACCAAATATACTTCCCGTTGAGACATAGTCTTGCTTATCTTCTTTTGCTGGCATCTGCTCTACATAAGCTGGTGGAGCAAAATCTATCTCTGGTTCTGTAAGATTTGCTGTACAGCCAGTCAAAAAAAGTATAGCGTAAATAGGCGTTGTAAATATTAAAAGTAGTTTTTTCATAGTAATCTCTTTTGGCTAGTGTATTTTGCTATAATACTAGCAAATATAGTTCCAAGGATAAGTATGAATCTTAGAGAAAAAATAAGCCAAGAGTTAAAAGAGGCTATGAAAGCAAAAGATACAAAAAAGAGAGATGCGCTGCGTCTTTTGATGAGTGCTTTTAAGCAGATAGAAGTAGATGAGAGAAAAGAGTTAAACGATGATGATATTGTCAAAATAATCCAATCTCAAATCAAACGAAGAAATGACTCAGCAACTCAGTACAAAGATGCTGCTCGTGAAGATTTGATGCAAATTGAACTTGATGAGATTGCTATTTATATGCCTTACCTTCCGACTCAGTTAAGTGATAGTGAACTAGAGTCTGCACTAAAAGACATTATCTCTAAAGTTGGAGCTTCGACTATTAAAGATATGGGCAAGGTCATGGGAGCAGCTTCAAAAGAGTTAAGCGCTAAAGCTGATGGAAAAAGAATAAATGAGTGTGTAAAGAGTCTATTGGGCTAGTCCGCTAAGCCTTGTTACAACTCTTCTATGAGCGTAAAACAGCTATGGTTTTCTTCCAAAAGTGGAACTTTTAGGAATGCTAACCATAGCATCCTTCACGATAAGTCCCACAAAATAGGCGAGGCTAAAGCCTCACTTCCAAGTTATTTCATAGTCTCTGAGCGTAACTAAGTGTTGTATTTCTTAACCAAATTTTAGTTTTTTTAGAGCTGCCTCTTCATCATCTTGGCGCATTAGAGATTCCCCTACAAGAAAAGCATCTACTCCAGCTTTACTTAAATCCTCTAACTGTCCATGCTCATAGATGCCACTCTCAGCAACAATGATTTTACCATTTGGTATCATCGGTATTAGCTCATAAGAGAGGTTCATATTCATCTCAAATGTTTGTAAGTTTCTGTGGTTTATTCCGATAATATCACTTCCTGCATAGATGGCTTTTACTAAGTCAGTTTTATCATGGACTTCAACCAAAGCTTCCATACCTAAGTGTCTTGTGTATCCTAAAAGCTCTTTTAACTCGCCTTTGCTAAGTGCTGCAGCAATAAGCAAGATAAAGTCAGCTCCATGAACCATAGCTTCTAAAATTTGATATTTTGAGACTATAAAATCTTTTCTTAAAAGTGGGATGCCAACATAACGTCTAATACCACCTAAATAGTCAAGTGAACCTTGAAAAAAGTGTGGTTCTGTTAGTACTGAGATAGCACTAGCTCCACCTCGTTCATAAGATTGAGCAATAGAGAGTGGATCAAAATCTTCTCGAATAACACCCTTAGATGGAGAGGCCTTTTTAACTTCTGCTATTATCCTATATGGATCTTCTTGCGTTGCCTTTAAGAAGGGAATTACATCCCTTGGGGCTCTTGCGTTAAAAGCAAGAGAGCGACCTAACCAATCGAGCGAAAACTCTTTTTCTCTCTTTATTAAATCCTCTTTAGTTTTTTTAATAATGTCGTCTAAAATCATCTCTTCTTCTTTCCCTTTTCTTGTTTTTCTTTACATTTTTTTATAGCTTTTAAGTGTTTAACAACCTCTATATCATCTCCACCCTCTAGTTTTACAACTCTAGAGATGACTTTATAAGCTCTTGCACAATCTCCAAGTTTATAATAACCCCACGCTAAAGAATCAAGATAGTAAGCTGAATTTGGCTCAATTTTTAAAGCCTCTCTAACATAGTTCATTCCTTCTTTTATGTTGATAGAGTGATCTATTAAGAGATATCCTAGATAGTTTAGATATAACGCCTTTTTATCTCCTGCTACAGCTTTTTTTAGTTTAGCTATAACTGATGAGAGCATCTCTTTACTGTTTTTATCTTTATGTCCCTCATATTCAAAGATGGCGCTTTGTGCTAAGTAGCTTGAATCGCCTCTTGCTTCATAAAGTTTTTTCGCTAAAAGTGCTGCATCAGGGTAGTTTTTGGAGTTTATATAGACTTGTAGAAGTAAATCATCATCAACTCCACTATCTTGTAAAAAGCTCATAAGCTTTAAAAAATCTTTCTGATAAGCGTAAATTTGGACTATTTTTTTTGCAATCTCATCATTTTTCTCTAACTCATAAAATCTAAGATATACAGACAAAAGTCCATCAACATTGTTTTCATTTGAGTAAAAACCTATAAGCCTTGTGCAGATTATTCTAGAACAACCATGAACCCTAGCATGAGTCTCAAGTTGCGCTATTGCATCTTTGTTTCTTTGTAGATTTACATATAAAATAATAGATATTTTATCAAGAATTTTTTCATTGTAATCTTTAGTATAGGCGCTCTCTAAGTATTTTACTGCAGTATCAAACTTTTTTTGCTTCACATATATCTCACTAACTAAGATATAGTCATCTACTTCTTTTGACTTCTCAACCAGTGCGAGTGCTAACGCCCTAGCCTCTTGTAGTTTTTCATCATTTATAAGGGCTATAATTTTTATTCTAACGAGTTTAAAATCTTCTAACTTCTCCCCTATCTCTGCATCTACTCTCTGTACAGCTCTCTCATACTTTTGTGCAAAGAGGTCATTTTGAAGCGACTCATAAAGATACTCTTTTTTATTTGATTTTTCATAAAGTGTGTTAAATATACTCGAAGCTGCATCGTGTTGCTTAAGCTCTTCGGCTCTTAGAGCAAAGAGTATAAGAGCATCTTCTTGCTCAAAAACTTTTTCATTTGGTTTAACTTCTGCATCTGTAAACTTTACAAAACAACCACTAAATAGCAGTGCTAAAGATAGAGATAAAATTATTTTAATCATCATCACTTCCTAATATTATTCCAGGACATTCAAGTTGGAGCTCATCAATCCTATTTTTAAAATAGTCCCAAAATGGAAAAGTTCTACATTGAAGTGGGCGAGCCTCATAAATCATGCATCCATTAGTAGCTGAGTCATAAAAAACGCACTCATAAGAGTCTTCTAACTTTCGCTCTTTTATGGAGAATTTAAAACCCTCTCTATATAGATATTCTTTTACAAACTCTCTAGTACTTAAATTTAAAAAACTACTAATATCTTCTATCTCACTCTTATTTACAAAGATATATCCACTCTCCCCAGTACAGCATCTGCCACCACATGTTAAACAAGCCGATGGATCAAAAGCGTAAGAAAACCCCTCTTTTTTCATTAAAGTTGACATTTTATACTCTGCGAAGAAGCTCTTTTATATATCTCTTTTACCTCTTGTGTAAACTCACTAGCTTCAAAGCTAATAAGCGGTTTTTCTATCTTCATTAGAGATAAAGAACCATTTCTAACATGTATCATTACTAAACTAGCTCCCTTATTTATTTTTGGATGAACAAAACGGACATTTACTGCTTTTAGTTTAAAACGCTCTAACTCAGCACAAATAAGTCCAAACTGAGATGCATCATAACAAAATATGAAATGAGATCTAGGTTTTAAAAGTTGTGAGACCTTTTTAAAAAAGGCTCTCAATGGTAAGTTGATATTATACCTTGCATTAAATAACATCTCATTTTTACTCACTGAGATGTTATCACTATAAAATGGTGGATTTGAGATAATATAGTCGAATTTCTCACTATCCTCAAAATCTAAAAAATCTTTTTTGTGGATTTTATAGGCGATTTTATTTACTCTTGCATTTATAGTTGCATACTCAACAAAGGCATCTTGCTTTTCTATGGCTTCAAGCGTAACCTTAGGATTATCTCTTGCAACTAAAAGTCCTAGAACACCACAACCAGAACCAACATCTAAGACTCTGCCTTTGGGGTTAAATGAGTTTATAAAGTCATATAAAAATATAGAATCACTATTGTAGCAATAGCCAACTTGGGGTTGGTAAAGTAACATCTACACCCTTTTTTTAGTATAATTGTGAAATTATACCCAATAAGCGAGGGAGTTCTTCGCACAAGGAAAAAACAATGATTATTATACCTGCACGACTTGCATCTACTAGATTTGCTAAAAAGGTTCTAGCTGATATTGGTGGATTACCTATGGTTGTAAGAACTGCAAAGAGAGTTGAGCATCTAGACAGAGTTGTAGTCGCCGCAGATGATGAGGCTATTATAAGAGTTTGTAAGGAGCACAACATTGAAGCTAGGCTTACTTCAACTACACACAAAAGCGGAACAGACCGTATAAATGAGTGTGCAAATATTTTAAATCTTGCTGATGATGAGATTATTATAAATGTTCAAGCTGATGAGCCTTTTATAGAGCCAGAAGTTGTAGAATTACTTATGTTAAAGCTAAAAGAATTACAAAAAAA
>JAVEST010000028.1:0-18585 GCA_034006465.1 Sulfurimonas sp.
TTATTAGATATTGTCTCTAATACCTAAATCTGATACTAATTTCATATAAGCATCTTTGTTTTTCTTTTTAAAATACTTCATTAAACGACGACGTTGACCAACTAATTTTAGTAGTCCTAGTCTTGAAGCATGATCTTTTTTAAATTGTTTTAAGTGCTCTGTTAGCTCACTAATTCTTGTTGTTAAAAGTGCGATTTGAACTTCACTTGAACCTGTGTCAGTCCCTGAGCGACCGAACTTTGCTACAATTTCTTGTTTTTTAGCCGAATCTAAAGCCATAATAGCCTCCTGATGGGTATAATAATCTAACATCCACACTAAGAGTAGTGTAAAGTTGAAGCGAAATTATATCTTATCTACATTAAAGTAGGTTTAGGTTGGCTAAAATAATAGCCTTGTGAGTTCTCAATCCCTAACTCTTTTACCTTTTTGAAAATCTTTTCATTCTCAACAAACTCAGCTATAACTTCTATATTCATTCTCTTAGCAAAGTCAATTATAACTTTTGTAATAATTTCTGAGTTTTTATTATGGATTATCTCTTTTATAATAGAGCCATCTATCTTAATGAAGTCAGCTTCAAGACGCATAAGATACTCAAAGTTAGAATAACCTGTTCCAAAGTCATCTATAGCTATCCTACAACCAAGTAGTTTTACATTTTTTATAAACTTCTGTATCTCATAAAAATTCTCTATACTCTCTGACTCTACTATTTCAAAAATAACTCTATCAGAGATGTTATATATAGCTAGCATCTCTAAGATATACTCGCTTATCTCTTTATCTATAATATCATCTACACTCAAATTTATAGAGAAATCAAAATCATTTTCTCTAAAATTTTCAAAACTTTTTTGGATAACTATCTTGGTTAGCTGTTTATAGAGTTTGGCTTTTTTTGCTATCTCTAAGAAAAAATATGGAGTTATAACATTTCCATGCTCATCTATAAGTCTTATAAGTGACTCATACTTGTTAGCTTTTAGAGTGTTATTATCTACTATGGGCTGAAAATAGAGAACTATTCTATCGTTTTTGATAGCATCTTTTATCCTCTTAGTCCAAAGCATATTATTTTCATACTCTTCATCCAAACTCATACTCTTATCATAAACCATAAGATCTTTTGAACCTCTTCTTGCAATCTTTAGAGCCATATCTGCTGTAACATGTAACTTATCTTTTTCTTCAAAAGATATGCTAAGAGTTGCACTAAGTTCTATGGTTTCTCCTTGGACTTCATAGATGTGTGAGTTTATAAACTTAACTATATTTTGAGCTTTTTGAACAACTGAGTGCACTTGCATATCATTTGCCAATATTGCAAACTCATCTCCACTAACTCTATAGATTTTTAGACTTTGATTTACGTCACATAACTCTTGTAGTTTTCTTGCAAATTCTACTAAGACATCATCTCCAAGTTCATGCCCATAAAAATCATTTATCTGAGAAAAATTATCTATATTTACTAAAATTAAAGATAGATTTTTAGCATTTGCACTCTCCTCTTTTAGAGCATTTCTATTTCCTAGTTTTGTAAGTGAGTCTGTATTTGCTAAGAGCTTAAGTTCATTTTTTTGCTCTACTAGCTCTGTTACATCGTGTCTTATAGAGATATACTCTGTAATCTCTCCTTTTGCATCTCTTATTGGTGCTATGGTTGCATCTACCCAGTAGAAAGTTCCATCTTTTTTTATATTTTTAAGCCTACCGTTCCAAGTATCTTTTCTGATTGTAGCTCGCCATAATCTTTTTTGTATAGCTTCTGAGAGTGTTCTATCTCTTAAAACATTATGATTTTGACCTACTATCTCTCTAGGGGTATATCCGCTAATCTTGCAAAAATTTTCATTTAAATAACTTATATTTCCATTTAAGTCAGTTTTTGAAACTATCAAGCTGCTATCTATAGCCTCTTTATAACTCTCTAAAAATGAGAGAGAGTTTTTAAGCTCTTTTGTCCTCTCTTCTAGCTCTTCTTCTAGGTCTAGTCGCAATCTTGAGAAATATCTTACAAAGTAAAATGCAATACTAGAGATAATTACAACAAGTATCAAGTCATATAAAAGTGAGCCAAAAAATTGCTTATTTATGATTTGTTCTACATGCTTTGTAGGTATTTTTACACTTATAATTCCACGCACATCACCAAGCTTATAGTCATAAGCCTTATCATATATATCCGATATAAACTTAGGAGCTTTTGCTTTTTCTCCATGACAGCTTAAACATTTTTGCTCAATTTTTAGAGGTGTAGCATATTGATAAAACTTATCTTCACGCTCAAAATATTCATCTTCTTTGGGATTGCTCTTAAAATACTCTATTGCTTTTAATTCATAATTATCTGCTTGGTTATTAGCATTTCTTGCCCTATCACTAACTGTTTTCATCTCGATATGAAGCTTATTCGTTTGTGAAAAACTATTTGAAATATCTACTGCTGAGTAGGCAGGTAAACCAGCGAGTGTTTTTGCATCTAAGTGTATGATATCTTTTAGATATAGATCTTGATAGTAATCTCTATGTGTCATATACAGGGCGTAAACAAGCTTAGCTTGCTGAGATATAAAGGCTTCAACACTAGCCTTATTCTCAAAATAGTTTACGCTCACTCTAGCAAGTGCTATAACTAAAAATACAATAGGTACAATTATTATTAATCTTTTAGATATTATTTTAAATGTCATGGGGACATTATACTGACTTTTAAATTTATCAAACTTAAATTATATTCAACTTTTTAGGATATAATCTTTCAAATTATTCAATTTATCTCAATTCATAAAGCAACCTAATATGTTAATAACTCGTGCAAGCGAATACGCAATACTCTCTCTAATAGTTTTAACAAAAGCTACATCTGCTGTAGATAGTGATACTCTTTCAAAACAACTATCTATTCCTAAGAGTTTTTTGGCAAAAATACTTCAAGCCCTAGCTAAAAAAGGCATCTTAAAGTCTTACAAAGGTGTAAATGGCGGATTTATGCTCAACAAAGATCCAAAAGATATAAGTATGTTAGAAATCATGAGCGCAGTTGAGGGTAAAGCTCCAACTGTTTTTGATTGTTCACCATCTATGCAAGATTGTCCAAAAGACAAAGCTATTTTTTGCTCTATTTGGCCTTTTTTGCACAAATTACAAGGCAAGATTGACACCTTTTTGGCTGATTTATCTCTTAATGATATTTTAGAGTAGCATCTTGGCAAGAAAACTTACCACCAGAGAGCAGATTGGAACAGTACTAAATTTTCTAATCGGCCAAAGAGATTTAAGTGTAGTTGTTTTTGTAATGGCAATACTTGCTATCATTATAGTACCTCTTCCATCTGGCCTTTTAGACCTATTTCTCACTATCTCTATGGCTCTTGCTGTTTTGATTTTGCTCATTTCACTATATGTCCCAAAGCCAACAGATTTGACAACTTTTCCAACACTTATTCTCATCCTAACTCTATTTAGACTCTCTTTAAATATTGCTACAACTAGGATGATTTTAAGTCACGGACATGAGGGACCAGAAGCTGTTAGTAGCATCATAACAAGCTTTGGAGACTTTGTTGTTGGCGGGAATTATGTTATTGGTATCGTAGTATTTTCAATCTTAGTTCTTATTAACTTTATGGTTATTACCAAAGGTTCTACTAGAGTTGCAGAGGTTGCAGCTCGCTTTACACTTGACTCGATGCCAGGTAAACAGATGGCAGTAGATGCCGACTTAAATGCTGGACTTATTGATGATGCAGAGGCTAAGCAACGTCGTGCGGAAATTCTCCAAGATGCAAACTTTTATGGAGCGATGGATGGATCGTCTAAGTTTGTTAAAGGTGATGCAGTAGCTGGTATTATTATCACTCTTATAAACATCATCGGCGGATTCCTTATAGGTGTTTTTCAGCACAACATGAGCGTCTCAGATAGTGCTTCGACATTTACTCTTCTTACTATCGGTGATGGTTTAGTTGGACAGATCCCAGCTCTTATCATCTCAACTGCAACAGGTATCATGATAACTCGTTCTTCTGGCGAGGGAGACAACTTCGCAGAGGGCACTATAAACCAGATGATAGGAAATTCAAAAATTCTTATGATAGTTGGTTTTATCATGATTCTTTTTGCATTAGTACCTGGTCTGCCTACTGCATCTATGGGCTTAGTTGGTATTTTGTTTGCCCTTCTTGGCTGGTCTATATATAAATATGATAGAGGCGAACTTAGCATTCTCGATGTGAAGAAAATTCTCTCACCAAAAGCACAAGAAGAACAAGCAAAAAAAGCAGGTGAGTCTAAACCTAAAAAGTCAAATGAGGAGATAGCAAAAGAGGAAGAAGCGGCACTCGAAGATATACTAAAAGTAGAGATGCTAGAACTCACCCTTGGTTATCAACTCATAAGGTTAGCAGATAGCTCTCAAGGTGGAGATTTACTAGAGAGAATCCGCTCCATGAGAAGAAAAATAGCAGCAGATTTTGGATTTTTAATGCCTCAAGTTCGCATCCGTGACAATTTGCATCTACAACCAGAGCAATATCAAATACTACTCAAGGGCATCTCTATAGGTGAAGGTTCTATAAAACCTGATAAATTTTTAGCCATGGACAGTGGAATGGCAACTGGTGATATAGATGGAGAGGCTACAAAAGAGCCAGCTTTTGGTCTAGATGCACTTTGGATAAATCCTGATCAAAAAGAAGATGCCATCATAAATGGCTACACGGTTGTAGATCCTGCTACTGTAATATCTACTCATATGAGTGAACTTGTGAAGAAAAATGCACCAGATATGCTTACTCGCCAAGAGGTTCAAACGCTTATAGATAAGATAAAAGTTGATTTTCCAGTTATCATTGATGATGTTTTAAAGGTTGCTTCTATTGGGCTTATTCAAAGGGTTTTAAAAGCGCTTCTGCATGAAAAAATCCCTCTAAAAGATATGCTTAGCATCTTAGAGACTATCGCCGATATTGCAGAGTATACAAAAAATGTTGAACTTATAACTGAACAAGTACGCTCAAAACTCTCTCGCGTCATCACGCAGATGTATTCAGGCGATGATGGAGTTATAAGACTACTTACCTTTGACACAAGTTCAGAGCAGATGATGCTAGAGAAATCTCAAGAAAAAGATGGTATAAGAAACTTAATGTTAAATGTTGGAGAGATAAATCAACTCATCCAAGCTACAAGTGCTAAAGCTCATGAGCTTTTACAAAAAGGTATCTCACCTGTTGTAATCATAGTTGACCCTCAACTTCGTCGCGGAATTGCAGAGATATTTGAAAGGTTCTCTTTAGATGTAGTAACTCTTTCTCATGCAGAGATAGATTCAAGTGCTACTTTTGAGGTTATGGGTTCCATATCAATCCAAGTATAGATAAATAGTGTTATAATAAATCCCAAGGAAAATAATGAACAATAAAATAATCCACCATCTCTCACACATAGACCTAGACGGTTATAGTTGTCAACTAGTTATGAAGTTTACTCCGTATAAAATCTTTAACTACAACGCAAATTATGGAGCGGAAGTTAGACAAAAACTTGAATTAATACTAGAAAATATATCTAAAGGAAATGCCCCTGCAATGGTGATTATCACTGATCTTAACTTAACATTCGATGAGTCTAGATGGCTTAATAATGAAGTAATTAAGATGAATGATGATAAGAATGATATAAAACTTGTCTTACTTGACCATCATGGAAGTGGAGAAGATAGTGCTAACAAATATGAGTGGTACTATCTTGATACTTCAAGATGTGCTACTAAGATAACTTATGATTACGTACGAGAAAACTTTGAGTTTAATGAACCTAAGTGGATGAACAAGTTTGTAAATGCTGTCAATGCAGTAGATCTATGGAAGCAAGAAGAAGTTGAAGCTTTTGAGTATGGTAAAGTTTGTATGCGTCTTGTAACTGAGAGCAGAGAGTTAAATAGAATAATGTTTGCAGATGATGATAACAACTATAAACTCTCACTACTACTAGAATCAACTAAATATTTGGATGAACCAGATGCACCAATACTCTTAGATGAAAAGATTCATCAACTAAAAAAAGAGTTTTTTATGCGCGAGAGCAACGGAACACTAGATAATCTAGCAACAAAATACATAGTTGAACTATTAGGTAGCACAAAAGATGAAAAGACTATCTATTATAAAGGTTATAGAGGTTATCTAAGTTATGGCGTTGGAAATACTTCTATCATCGGAAATGGCTTTTTACTTGCCTATCCTGAATATGATTTTATAGTGGATGTTAGCTATAGAGGCACAATGAGTCTTAGAGCAAACAACAATGTAAGCGTATCTTTAATCTCTAAAGAGTGGGCAAATGGGGGCGGCCATCCTAATGCTGCAGGTGGCAGAATCATAGGTTTTAAAGAGCAATATCGATATGATAGAGTTAAAAAACAGATAGAAAAAATCATAAATGACAAAGAAGCAATTGCAGGTGATTTAGAGTATAAAAAAGAGGATTAGTCTCGAAACTGAAACTTGTCTGCAGCTAGTGTTACTGTGAAGCCTAAAAGCCACTGTTATTTTGGAACCTCGAACTTGTTCGAGGCTAGTGTTACTGTGAAGCCTAAAAGCACCAAATTAATTCGGTGTTCCTTGTGTTAAATAGTATTAGTTTTTATCAAAATATCTCTCAACTCCGTTTGCCAAACCTAAAGCTAGTCTCTTTCTATATGTGGGATTTACTAGTCTTTTAGCCTCTGCTGGATGTGAAATAAAACCTACTTCAACTAAAACGGCTGGCATCTGAGCTCCTACTAAAACCCAAAAAGGCCCTTCTCTTACTCCGCCATCTTTTACCTTATAGTTTTTGTTTAACTCACCTAACATTCCTCTTTGCAAGTCAATCGCTAGTTTATTAGATGCAACTATTTTATGAGAATTTAGAAAGTTTAAAAAGGTGTCTTTGCCATACTTATTCATCTCACTTAGATCTGCTGAGTTCTCTTTTGCAGCAACTCTCTCAGCTCTTTTAGATCTTGATGGAGATAAGAAGTAGCACTCTATGCCCTCAGCCTTATGTGCATTTTTTTTATCTACTGCATTTGCATGTATACTTATAAAAACATCAGCCTTTTTCTTATTAGCAAAGACAGTTCTCTCACTTAGTTTTAGATATTTATCGCTATCTCTTGTCATATAAACCCTGTATCCACGAGCATTTAAAATATTTTTTAGCTCTTTAGATATCTCATATACTACAACTTTTTCTCTATAGTTTTTATAGCCCACTGCTCCAGGGTCTTTGCCGCCATGACCTGCATCTATAACTATGATTTTATCTCTATCTATCCTTTTAGGTGAGCTTGGTTTTTCCACATTTGCAACAACCTTTTTTATACTCTTTGCGCTTTTACCTTTAGATGATGCCACCATATGAACAACAAGCTCATCACTATCTTTTTTAAAACTAATTCGCACTTTTTGGCTATCTTCTATAACTAATCTTAGTGTATTTGAATTGTATTGGGCTATCTTAATTCTATCTATATCTTGTTTATTTAGGCTTTGTGAATCTCTAAGCATAGATGCATGTATATCAAAAACATATCTATATCTCTGCTCTTTTGCATCGTAGAGTGTGAAGTAGTTTATTTGATTATTTAGTAGTTTTTTGTCAAATTTTAAGACAAGCCTATCATCTCGCCATTTTATATTTTGCAACTTATGTGATGAAGTTATTTTAATATTTTTATTTTCAATCTGTTTAGGTTTTTGCTCCTGTTTTGGAGCTTTATATGAAGATACTTTAGGTTTTTTATTTGCTAATTCTTGCTCATATTGTGATACATCTATATGAAGCGTTTTTCCGCTTTTAACTATACCTTTTAATGCGCTAGTTTTAAGCTTTTCATCTTCTGACATTATGGCACGAAGATATAGATTTTTGTAGTCATTGTATGCGCGAAAGTGATTTGATTTTGACTCACTTTTCATAAAGCCATCAGCCCTTTTTAAAAGCTCTACATCACTTTGAGCATAGAGAGAGACGACAAGAAGAAAAATAAGAGCTAAAAGACGCTTCATCAACTACTATTCGCCTTCTGTAAGCTTTTTCATCAACTCTTTTACTGGAATAATTTCATTTAATCTATAGCCATTTGTTCCTGAGAAGAAGAGACCTGTCTCCATATTTCCCAAATATGCATCACTCAATCTATCTGCTATACAAAAACCAACTACTTTAGCCTCTTCACCGCGGTTACATGGTTTTACGCAGTTAGATATACACTTAATTGCTGGGCCTTCTCTTTTGTCAACTAGATGAGTTAAGTTTGTAACTATTCCTTGGGCTGGGTATCCAACAGGTGAGCCCATAAGTCTAATATCTTCTTTTTTAGCATTTAGTATAACTTCTTTAAAGTTTTGATGGGCGTCACACTCATCGGTTCCAATAAATCTTGTCCCCATTTGAACTCCAGATGCACCAAGCAGTAGCATCTGTTCAATGTCACTCTTATCCCAAACACCTCCAGCCGCAATTACAGGAATATCTCCCCATAGAGCAGCCTCCTCAACAACTGGACCTACAATGTTTTCTAGTTGATTTTCTTCTAAGGCGCACTGCTCATAAGTAAAACCTTGATGTCCACCACTTTTTGGTCCCTCTACTACTACTGCATCTGGAAGTCTGTTATATCTTTTTTGCCATCTTTTACAGATAATCTTTAAAGCCTTTGCAGATGAGACTATTGGAACCAGTGCAACATCTGGGTAACCTTCAGTAAACTCTGGCATATTTGTAGGAAGCCCTGCTCCAGTTATAATGATGTCAGCTCCACCTTCACAAGCATCTCTTACAACTCTGCCATAGTCATTAATAGCGTATAGAACATTTACAGCTAGAGGCTTATCTGCACATATTTTTCTTGCATTGGAGATGATTTTTTTAAGTCCTTCACTAGAGTAGAAATTTACTTCACTCAAAGGTCTATT
Source organism: Sulfurimonas sp. (assembly GCA_034006465.1). GTDB lineage: Bacteria > Campylobacterota > Campylobacteria > Campylobacterales > Sulfurimonadaceae > Sulfurimonas. The sequence goes on from JAVEST010000028.1 coordinate 8,970, forward strand.
TGAAACTAGTTTTTTAGCATGGACTTTGTCTTCATAGTAACCAGTACCAACGGCACTAATAACTCCTAAACCACCCTCATAAGATACAGTCCCAGCTAACTTATCCCAGCTTATTCCAACACCCATCCCACCTTGAACTATAGGGTGTTGTATTGTATATTTTCCAATTTTTAATGACTTAAAACTCATCTAATTAACCTTTAATTTTGCAAACTTTCTTTTTCCAACTTGGAGTATATACTCACCTTTTATAAGTTGTAGTTCTATATCTGAAATTTTTTCTTGATTTATTTTAACAGCACCTTGCTTAATATCTCTTCTAGCTTGAGAAGTAGAGTCTTCAAGCCTGCAATCAACTAAGGCTTTTGCTATCCAGATCTCACCCTCGGTGCTAAACTCCTCTATCTCAGTAGGGATTTGGCTCTGTGCATGAACTTTTTGGAACTCTTCTTTTGCCGCTTTTGCTAACTCAGAAGTATGGTATCTAGTAGTTATCTCTAGTGCTAGTTCCTCTTTAACACTCTTTGGATGAAGCGAACCATCGTTTACACCAGCTTTTAGAGTCTCTATTTCATCAAGAGTTTTTGTACTTAGTAGCTCGTAAAATCTCCACATTAGTTCATCAGAGATGCTAAGGATTTTGCCATACATATCATTAGGCTCATCAGTCACTCCGATATAGTTATTAAGAGATTTACTCATCTTCTGTACGCCATCAAGTCCTTCAAGTATAGGCATCATAAGTACAGCTTGCTGTTTTTTTACATCATATACTTTTTGAAGTTGTCTTCCCATCAGAAGATTAAACTTCTGATCAGTTCCTCCTACTTCTATATCACTCAAAAGATGCACACTGTCATATCCTTGAAGAAGTGGATATAAAAATTCACTAACTGCTATTGGTGTATTTCCTGCATATCTTTTTGAAAAGTCATCACGCTCAAGCATTCTAGCTACCGTTAGAGTAGATGCAAGCTCTATCATACCAACAGTTCCTAGAGAGTTCAACCAACTTGAGTTATATACTATCTCTGTTTTACTCTCATCTAAAATCTTAAAAGCTTGTGTAGTATAACTCGTTATATTTTTTTCTATATCTTCTTTACTTAAAATCCTACGAGTTACACTTTTTCCACTAGGATCTCCAATAGCCGCCGTAAAGTCACCTATAAGAAACTGTACCTTAGCTCCATACTTTTGAAAGGTTGCCATCTTTTGAAGTAAAACTGTGTGACCTAGATGCAAATCTGGTGCAGTTGGATCAAAACCAGCTTTAAGGGTGAAAGTTTTTCCCTCATCAAAATAAGCTTTTAGTAACTTCTCAATTCTCTCTATATCGATTATCTCAGCACAACCTCTTTGTATCTCTCTTAGGGCTTCTTGTAACATCTATCTATATTCCTTTTATAGTATAAAAAATTTTTCGAACAATTGAGCGTTCTGAATAATCATTAAATTGTATCTTGAATCAAGTTTATAGATTATTCAGAGGGTTCAATTATTACTGAATTACTTTTTAGACTAGTTTCTTTTTTAAAATTTATCTATATGCATCATCTGTTCGTATAAGATGAATGACTTTTATTTTTTGCTCCATTCTAGCACGAAGTGAGTTAATATCAGCTTCTTTTGACTCAAAACCAAGCTCACAATATCTTGAAGATTCACTCTTGTTTTTTCCTAGCTCTATGGAGTTTATATCTATATTTAACTTCACTAAAAAGTTTAAAAACTCAGCTAAAGTTCCTTTTCCACTATGCAGAGAAACTATCATATTATAGTTATAAATATTTTGTTTTTCCCATCTAACAAAGAGCATCTTCTCATTTGCATCTAGTTTTTTGATAGCAGTTTTACACATCTTATGATGCACATAAGCTTTTGATTTTTCTAAAAAAGCAACTATCTCATCGCCAGCTTTTGGATGACAACAGTAATCAAAAACAACATCGCTAATGTGTGAGTTGCTAAATAGCTCAACACCTTTTATATTGTAAGATTTTAGCTTAAATCTATGGCGAGTAAGGAACCTTTTAAATCTTGAGTTTTTACTAATTTCTAAAGTATATCTATGCATAACTTCACGAAGTAGTTCTATGTCTGATGGAATATTTGCTCGTCTTTCAAAGCTGTTTCTATCAAACCACTCTTCGACTCTTGAGTTATTAAGCTTCATTGCAGTGGCTACAATGTTTATGCTTGATTTTGCATTTATGTCTCTAAGCCTTGCATTGCAGTTTAACCGCATATTTGTTTTAGCTTTAGATGTTTTTACCGCATCTATCCAAGAGCATCTTGTAATAACATCATCAGACATATTTATCTTTACTATGTCGCCATTTTGCAGTTCGCTTAAAAGTGAGGCCTTTGCCTTGTTTACAAGTGCTGATTTTGCTTTGTTGCCAACTGCACTATGGACTGCATATGCAAAGTCTAAAACTACTGCGCCTCTAGGCAGAGTAAATGCCTCTCCGCGAGGAGAAAAAACTGCAATATCTTCAGAATATAGATCATTTTTTATAAGTGCATAGAAGTCTTCAACTGACTCATTTTGATAGCTTAAATTGTTTAGCCAGTCTAGTTTTATATTGTTCCCACCGCTCTTATATTTCCAATGAGCTGCAACTCCAAGTTCTGCAGTGTTGTGCATCTCATGAGTTCTGATTTGTACTTCAAAGATAGCAGTTTTATAAAAAACAGTAGTGTGAATAGTCTGGTAACCATTATCTTTTGCGACTGCTATATAGTCTTTAAATCTTGAAGAAAGAGGTTGAAAGTTTAGATGGATAAGGCCCAAAATATTGTAACATTTTACTGGGTCAGTTGTTATGATTCTAATAGCTAAGAGGTCTAAAACTTCATCTATTGAGACACCTTTTCTCTGCATCTTTAGGTAGATAGAGTAGCGATGCTTAACGCGAGAAATTATCTCAAAGTCATCTTCGCAGATGCCATTTTTTAGTAAAATCTTGTTGATAGACTCTTTAAACTCTTCTAGCTTCATCTCTATGGCATGATAGTTTGTATCAAGATAGTTGTCAATATGGTGTTTTTCTTCTTTGAAAATATATGAAAAACTCAAATCTTCTAATATATTTTTTAAAAAAGAGATACCTAAGCGATGGGCAATGGGAGCGTAAACAACAAGTGTTTCTTCTGCTATTCTTATCTGTTTGTGTTCTGGGAGTGCATCTAGGGTTAGCATATTGTGAAGTCTATCGCAAAGTTTTACTACTAAAACTCTTACATCTTCGATGCTAGCAAGAAGCATCTTTCTAAATGAGAGAGCAGAAACCACTAATTTTTCATTTGAGCTAGATGGAATAAGCTCTAAATCACGGATAGTATCAATCTTAGTAAGACCTTCAACAAGATGCGATACATCTCTTCCAAAAAGCTCTGTAATAGTCTCAATTCCAACATCTGTATCTTCTACAATATCGTGCAAAAGTGCAGCTATTGCCATTGATTCGTCATCTGTAATAGATGCCACTATTGTAGCTACCAAAATAGGATGAACTATATAAGGCTCGCCACTCTTTCTAAACTGCTTTTGATGAGCCGCTTTAGAATACTCTAAGGCATCTTGGAGTCTCTTACTTGGAGTAATCTGACTAAAGAGATACTCTTGTGCTGAGTCAACATTATGTATATGTTTGACTTTTTCTATATCAACTTGACTCAGGCTCAAATTAACTATCTTACAATATCTTCAAAGCCTTTAATAACTATAAGACCTTGTGCCATCTCCATTAAAGCTAAATCTGCTGCTTTAATGCTCTTTGGATCGATATTTAACTTACTTTTAGCACCATTTAAAAGCTCGTCACTTCTTTTTGCAACTGCAATCGCCAACTGGTAACGATCAAGAGTTTTGTTGTCATCTAATATTTTTGCTGTTAATTCTTCAACTTGCATAATTTAATTTCCTTTAATTTATTTCATAAATTTAAGGGAGAGTTTTCCCTATTCATTTATCACGCCATTTTGGAAGTGAGGCTTTAGCCTCGCCCTATACGGCTTTAATGTGTTTTTGCGAGGCTAAAGCCTCACTTCCTTTCTCGTTTCACCTCTTCTGAGGTGGAATGTGTCACATCTCATTGCGTTATACCCCGACAGAGGTGTAACGGAGGCTAGGTAACACTTATAACAACTATTGAACTATCGAACAGTTCTCTCTATTGCCGTTTAGTATGTCTAGTAAGTTTCCTTTTTTGGACATATCACAAACGATGATTGGTAGTTTATTGTCTTTTGCTAGCGCTATAGATGTGTCATCCATAACTTTTATCTCATCTCTTAGAGCTTGCTCATATGTTAGTTCTGAGAGTTTTACTGCATCATCATATTTTTCTGGGTCTTTATCGTAAACTCCATCAACTTTAGTAGCTTTGATAATAACCTCAGCGCCTATTTCTACAGCTCTAAGAGTCGCTGCTGTATCTGTTGTAAAAAACGGATTACCAGTTCCTGCTGCAAATATAACTACTCTGCCCTTTTCTAGGTGGCGAACAGCACGACGGTTTATATATGGCTCTGCAATTTGCTCCATTTTTATAGCTGTTTGCATTCTCACTTGAAGTCCTGCATGTTCACAAGCCTCTTGCATAGCTACGCCATTTATAACAGTAGCTAACATTCCCATATAATCACCACTAGTTCTTTTGATGATGCCATCATGTGCAGCTGCAACACCACGAATAATATTTCCACCACCAATTACAATGCCAACTTCTATGCCAGCATCTACTAAAGATTTTATCTCTTGAGCAATATACTTAAGTATCTTTGTATCGATCCCATGACCTGCTTCACCTGCAAGGGCTTCACCTGAAAACTTAACCAATACCCGTTTGTTAGCCATGCAATTCCTTTATATATAAATCCGCGAATTATATTAAAATTTGTCTTTGATATTGCTTTTATAAATCTCTGTTTTTTTATAATTCATCAGCGTGACCAAAAAAAATCTTCTGATCTTGGTTTTTTTTCATATCTTCTAGTATCTTTTTAGCCCTTGCTTTAGTCTGTGCATCAAAGTAGATAAACATATTTCTTGAAAGTATATAGTCAAATTTACCGAGGCTTGTAAAAGAAGGGTCGAAAATATTTATAAGTCTAAACTCAACTAAACTTTTGATACTTTCTTTTAAGATAAACTTATCATCTTGCTTAAAAAAATATCTCTCTTGTATCTCGTCGCTAAGGTTTCTTACATTTCTCTGTTTATAGACTGCCTTTTGAGCTTTTTTTAGTGCATCTGAGTTTATATCTATGCCTAAAATTCTAAATCTGTCTGCTCTAACTCCAGCCTCAAGAAGGGCTATTGCTATGCTATAAGGTTCCTCTCCTGTTGAACATGGCGCACTCATTATTCTAACAACAGATGAAGAGTCTTTTTTAACAAGACTGACTAACTCTTCTATCTGTTTAAATTCTCTATAAAAAAATGTCTCATTTGTAGTTAGATAGTCGATAAGTTCTTGCTTTATCACAGCATCGCTATCTAAAAGACTTAGAAGTTTAGAAAATGAGCTAATCTCTCTATGCTTACAAAATGTCATGACCTTATTGTTTAAAATATTCATCTGTTTATCAAATGTCACACCCGTTTCATTTTTGAAATACTCAGCAACCCTAGTTGCATCGCTATAGTCAGTTGGCTCCTCATATTTTGGCTCATCTAAACTCTTTTTCTCTTTTTTTCTAAAAAAACTAAACATTACGAACAAAACTCCCTTATAACTTCTATTATCTCTTTTATATCTAAGACCTTTACATCTTTTATCTCTTTTCTAGCACGACTAGGCATCCCATCTACTATGGCACTCTCTTGCGACTCTGTCAAACACGAAGAGCCCTTTTCTTGCAAAGCTTTACAGGCCTCAATCCCATCTGCACCGATTCCTGTTAATATTACGCTTAAAATTTCTATCTCTTTTGTAAAAGGTAAAAAAGAGTTAAAAACATAGTTGATATCTGGATTAAAACTATTTATATTTGAGTCTTTTTTATCAAAAATTATCCCATTAGAATCTCTGCTGACCCTAGTAGATCCTGAGCAAACATAGATGCCTGAACTCTCTAAGTATGTCTTGTCATTTGCTACAAAGATATTGTTTGTCGGATCTTCATTTAACCTCTTAGCAAAACTATCCATAAAACCAACAACCATGTGTTGAGCTATCACTATGCTAGTATCGTTTAGTTTTGGTAAGGCTTTTATAATCTTTTCAATCTGCCCAGGCCCGCCAGTTGAAGCTGCTATCAGGACTATTTTTTTTGGTATTTTATAACTCATTTTTGTCTTTCTATTTTCATATAACAGTGCCTTAAATATTTTCATCAAATGTGACCGCATTATAGCAAACATCTAACTTTATAACACTCTTAATAGTGGACATACTATAATGCATAAAATATCAAAAGGAAAAATTTATGAAGTTTAATAAGTCTATATTTATCTCTCTTATGCTTTACACATCAACTCTATTTGCAGATAGCTCTGCCGTAGCTTTTATGTATCATCGTTTTGATGAGACAAAATATCCATCTACTAATATTAAAATAGAACAATTTAGAGACCAACTAGAGTATTTAAAAACTAACGACTACAATGTTTGGCATCTATCTAAAATCATCTCATATATAAAAGAGAAAAAAGAGTTACCACCAAAGACTGTAGCTCTAACTATAGATGATGCTTACATTAGTTTTTATGAAAATGGCTATCCTTTACTAAAAGAGTTTGGCTTTGCTTTTAGTCTGATGGTTAGCACAAACCCCATAGATGCAAAGTCCAAAAACTATATGTCATGGTCACAAATGAGAGAGATGCAAGAGTATAAAGCAGAGTTTGTCAACCATTCTGTTATGCATCACTATCTTATAGAAAAAGACAAAAAAGAGATTACAGATGAGATTTTAAAGGCACAAAAGCGACTTCACGAAGAGTTAGGAGATGGCGTAAACGAAAATCCTCGCCTCTTTTCATATCCTTTTGGAGAGCATGATAAAAAAATTGAATCCATCTTAGAAAATCTAAACTTTATTGGCATCACACAGACTTCAGGCGCGATTGGTTTTGATACTGACTTGAGAAAAATACCTAGATTTCCTATGGCTGAGGCTTATGCCTCAATGGAGAGTTTTATCACTAAATTAAACACTATACCCATGCCTATACTCTCTATTTTAGAAAAAAACAATATTGTAAAAAATAACAATCCTCCAAAACTTACAATCACACTAAAGGAACGTCTTCCAAATATACAATGTTTTATGTCAAGTGGTAAAAAAATCAATCACACTTGGATATCACAAACTGTGTTAGAAGTAATAGCAGATGAAAGATTAAAAGAACCTAGAGATAAATATACTTGCACGGCTCCAACAAAAAACAACAAATGGTATTGGTATAGTCATTTGTGGATAATTGAGTAACAATTAAAGACAAGTATACTGATTATTGACTATAAACAACTTTTTTTAATTATTTTTTTGATAAAATTATTTTTAATATAAAAAGGGGTTTTTAAATGAATAAACTATCTATAAAACTACAAGTCATTTTACTTGTAGCATCATCTTTAGTTATATTGGCTTTTGTCATAGGACTAATCTCTACAAACAAAAGTTCAGAGGCACTACTAAAAAACAGTTATGAGAACTTAACTACTGTTCGTGATATGAAAAAAGATCAGATCCAATCTTTATTTGATAGAAGTCTTGTAGATATTGATGTTTTAGCTCGTTCACAAAATGTAAAAGAGCTACTAACAGATCTTATAGATGTACATGAAACACTAAATGTACAAGCGGATGAAGTCTACCCAGTTGAGAACCAACTGGCAAAAGATAAAAACCAAAGACATGAAGAGTATTTTCACTCATATATGAAAGCTTATAAGTACTATGATATCTTTATCATTTGTGCCAAACATGGACATGTTATGTATAGTGCAACAAAAGAGTCTGACTATGGTGCAAACTTAACTGTTGGAGACTTAAAAGATAGTCCTCTTGGAGAAGCTTTTAGAGGTGCACTAAAGAACAAACGCCCTACATTTGTAGATATGAAACCATATAGTGTAAGCAATAATGAGCCAGCTATGTTTCTCTCAACTCCTGTTTCCATAGATGACGAAGTTCAAGCTGTTCTTGTGTTTCAGATAAGCGATGCTAGCATAAACGAAGTTATGCAACAAAGAAATGGTTATGGCGAGACTCAGGAGGATTATCTAGTAGGCGATAACAAGCTTATGAGAAGTGATAGTCTTCTTGATAAAACAAATCGTTCAGTTAGAGCATCTTTTGCAAACCCTGAAAAAGGTAAAGTTGATACAAAAGCTTCAAGAGAAGCATTAGAAGGTAAAACCAACACCATAATAGCAGAAGGCTATGATGGTAAACCAATCCTTCTTGCATACTCACAAATAAATATAGGTCAAGATTTTGATTGGGCAATTATCTCAAGAATAAGTGAAGAAGAAGTACTTGTAACATCAAATGAGATAAAAACTTCAATTATAATAGCAGCGATTATCGCACTCCTAATCATAGTTGTAATTACTATAGTTGTTATAAACATTAGTGTCATAAAACCACTAGATAGATTTAAAGAGACACTTCTTAGCATCGGAAGCAGTAATGATTTAACCAAGAGGATTGATGAAAACGCTCCTTTAGAATTATCTCAAATGGCTTCAACTTTTAATGAACTCTTAGATTGTCTCAAAAATCTTATACAGATTTCTAAGCAGAGTGCCACAGAAAATGCTTCCATCTCACATGAACTCTCAACTACTGCAAAAGGTGTTGGAGAAAATGTTGAAAAATCTGTTGTAGCGGTAGATGATGCAACTTTAAAAGCAAACACTACAAAAGATGAGATCCTGATAGCAATTAGTGATGCTCAAGAGAGTAAAAAAGAGGTTGAAAGAGCAAATAATAACCTTAATTCTGCAAGAGATGATCTTGTTGCTCTTACTTCTAGAGTTCAAGGCAGTGCTCAGCTAGAAATAGAGTTAGCTCACAAAATGGACGCACTATCAGGCGAAGCAAATGCAGTTAAGAGCATCTTAGAAGTTATCTCAGATATTGCAGACCAGACAAACTTACTTGCACTAAATGCTGCAATTGAAGCTGCAAGAGCTGGTGAACATGGACGAGGCTTTGCGGTTGTGGCTGATGAAGTAAGAAAACTTGCAGAGAGAACTCAAAAATCACTCTCGGAGATAAATGCAACTATAAGCGTAATAGTTCAGTCTATAAATGATGTAAGCGGACAAATGAACACAAACTCTCAAGAAGTCCAAGCTTTAGCTGATGTCTCAACAGATGTAGAGGCAAAGATAAATGATAGTGTCAATATTGTAAACTTAGCTGTAAAAGCAAGTGATAAGACGGTTAATGATTTTGAAAAGACTGGTAGAGATATAGAGTTTATAGTAAATCAAATCACTCAGATAAATAAAATCTCATCTCAAAATGCAAGAAGTGTTGAAGAGATAGCAGCAGCTGCTGAGCATCTAAACTCACTAACTGACGCTCTTCATGTTAAGCTAGAAGAGTTTAGAACTTAACAAGACTAAGTTTTAAACTCGTTCCATCCTCT
>JAVEST010000147.1:0-4263 GCA_034006465.1 Sulfurimonas sp.
CTACTTACTCATACGCTCTTACTAAAACCCCTCTTTTTTCTTCATGCGATATTAAATGATAGTTAGCACTATAAACTTTTGCTTTTCTGTTTGTGTGAGCTTTTATAACCCAGTTTGCTTCAACTGCTCTATGTTTTGCAAGTCCAGCTTGAGTTAGTTTTTTCATCTTATCTATGCTTTTTTGAGTTACACCGAGTTTATCATATATAAAGTCATTGTTTTGTAGGTTTTTGTACAAAATAAACTCAGAGTCATCTACTAAAGATATAAGCTCAAAATACTTAGCATTTTTATGTTTTTCTATAAATGAGATGATATTTTTCTTGCAAGTCCATGAGATTATGTAGCTTCCCATCTCCATATCATAACAGCTTGCAAACTCTTTTACAAGCTTTGCATCTCTTGGAGTTTCACTTAAGCTCTCAGGTTCCTTGCTACCTTCACTTTGTACTTCACTCTTTACTTCACTTAGCATCTTAGGAGCTGTTTTTTCTTCTCTTTGCATCATCATAAGTCGTTCGTTTTGCTCTAGCGCACTTTTTAGTTTCATCTCTAGAGATTTGTACTCATTAACGCTTTTATATTCAGCTTGAATATATTGTGGTAAATCTCTAAAACCAGTACTTTTTTGCATCTTATCTTGACTCAAAACAACCCTGTCATTGGCTTCAATATACAAATAAGAAACAACTCCTAGCGCTATTACTAGAAGGCTATAAGCCATATAGTGAAGTATATTTTCTTGTGATTCTATAGGTTTTTCTTTATGTTGCATTATTTCTCCTAATTTTTACATTACATGCATCATACAATACATCTTCAAAGAATTCAAAATGTGTTACAATTGCGTTAATTTTTACAAGGAATTCTAATGAAATCTTCTTCGTCTAACTCTACTGCTATCTCTAAAGAAAATTCAACTATTTCTGATGAACTATGTAGTGATATCTTGGAGAAAAAAATCATCACTCAAATCGTTGATGATTCAAAACTTCCATATATAAACATATACTCTGCAGAGCAGATATATCTCTCTTCAATACTCCCAATTTTGCATGATTTTGGATTTATCATAATAGATGAGATTACTTACACTATAAAAAAAGATAAGCAACAAATCTATCTCAATAAATTTAACCTAAAGTTAGAAGACACAAAGAACTTAAAAAGTTCAAAACTAAATATTCAGAGTGTCATTTCAGACTCACTTTTAGGCAACACCCTTTTTAGATGTTCACTATACTCTTTAGTTTACTCTCAAAACCTCTCTCTAAAAGAGGTATTACTCCTTCGCGCAATCATTGAGTATATTGACCAATCTGTTATCTCGATAAATCAAGAGATGATACGAAATACTCTCACAGCATACCCTGCGATATCTAAGCTATTTGTCGATTTTTTTCTTACAAAATTCAACCCTTTGCAGAGCAAAAGAGAAAAAACTATATCTGAGCTAGAACAAAATATAGACTCACTTATAAAAGATGTCCCAAATATTACAGATGACAAAATTTTAAAGATAACATATTCACTTTTGCAAAATCTAACTCGAACAAATTACTTTTTCGATAAGGATGAGATCTCATTTAAGATAGATACACAATCTTTTTCACAAAATCTAAAGGGCGTTCAACCAAAGATAGAGGCTTTTGTATATCACCCTGACTTTAGCGGTGTGCATCTTAGAATGAGCAAAATAAGCCGTGGAGGGCTTAGATGGAGTGAGAGACATGAGGATTATCGCCAAGAGATAAAGTCTTTGATGCTCACTCAAGAGAGTAAAAACTCCATCATCATCCCAAATGGTGCAAAAGGTGGATTTGTTATAAATAAAGAAGCTTCTACTATCACAAACGAAGTCTTTGAGAAAATCTATAGAGCTTTTATAAACAACCTACTTGATTTGGTTGACAACAGAATCGATGGAGAGATTATCAGAGATGATAGGATTGTAGCTTATGATGGAGACGATTACTACTTTGTTGTAGCAGCTGATAAAGGTACTGCATCTATGAGTGACGTTGCAAATGAGATAGCACAGAGCCGTTCTTACTGGTTAGGTGATGCTTTTGCTAGTGGTGGAAGTAATGGTTTTGGACATAAAGATTTAGGTGTCACAGCCCTTGGTGCACTAGTCTCTTCTGAGAGATTTTTTATAGAAAGAGGCATAAATATACAAGAGCAAAGCATAACAATTGCTGGCATCGGTAGTATGAAAGGGGATGTTTTTGGTAATGGACTTCTCTACTCTAAGATGTTTAAACTACTTGGTGCCGTCTCACACAAAGAGATTTTTATTGACCCTGAGCCTGATATAGAAGTTAGTTATGATGAGAGAGCTAGACTTTTTAAATCCGAAGATGCAAGCTGGAGCGCTTATAACAAAGAGCTAATATCAAAAGGCGGTGGCGTATTTCTTCGCTCACAAAAAAGCATAGAGCTAAGTGAAGAGATTAAAAAACTTCTAGGCACTACTAAAAAGAGTATTAGTGGAGAAGAGTTAGCTAAAAAAGTGCTAATGATGAGAGTTGACATGCTCTTTAATGGCGGTGTTGGAACATATGTTAAGAGTTCTGATGAGTCAAACTTAGACCTTGGCGATAAGCAAAATGAAGCAGTAAGACTTGATGCATCTGAGTTAAAAGCTAAAGTTGTTTGCGAGGGTGGAAACTTAGGTTTTACTCAAAGAGCTAGGATAGAGTATGCAAAAGCTGGCGGAGGAATAAACCTAGATGCGATCGACAATGCGGCTGGGGTAAATACATCTGACCATGAAGTAAACTTAAAAATACTACTAAATATCATCAAAGCAAAAGGCCTTATAAGTGATGCAGATGCGAAGAAAACACTAAAAGGCCTAACTGAGCAAGTGGTAAATCAAGTTGTATGGAGTAACTATCGCCAATCACTAGCTATCTCAATAGATGCTATCCTTAGCTATCGCCACTTAGATGATTTTCTCTTAAGTATCGAGGTTTTAGAGACAAACCTATCAAGCTTTAAAAGAGCAGATAATTTTATTCCTAAAAATGAAAATATCTCTGAAATACTCTGCCCTACTGGCTCTATTGTAAGACCTATTATAAGTTCACTTATCTCTTATTCTAAGATATTTTTAACAAATATCTTACTTGAATCAGACCTCATTGATGATAACTTTGCAAATCAGTATCTCTTTAGATACTTTCCAAAGTCTTTTATAAGTGCCTTTGAGAATGAGATACAAAACCATCCTCTTCGTCGCGAGATTACAGCTACTGTTATAGCTGATACTATAGTAAATATTCAAGGTACTACTTTTATAGCTGACTTTAACAAGTTAGGAGTAGATGGGTTTTTACTAAAAATAAAAGCTTATCTCATTACAAATCAACTCTTTAATGCTAATGATATAAGACATGAGATTTATAGAAATGACCTTTTGATGAGTGTTAAACTTCAGTATCAGCTTCTTAGCGACATAGAGAGAACTTTAGGCTTTACTACAAGATGGGTACTGAAATATTTAACTAAACATAATGTAGATTTAAACCATATCCTTGACTACAAAGATGAGCTTTTTGAGGTTTTAGGCAATATGAGAGGCACTAAAATTACAAAAATTTTAGATAATAATCCTCAGTTTAACCTATTTTTTAGTGCTATTGATTACTTAAAATTCTCAGTGGCTGCTATTATGGTAAAAGAGACCTCTCTTCACACATTTAAAGATGTTGCGGTGGTTTTTTACTACGTTGTAAATGAGTTTAAAGTTCTAGAGATGATAAACCTACTCAATGCAATGGAAGCATCTTCACAAAATCAAAAGATTTTAAAAGATCAAATCGTCCAATATATCGAGTACATTGCAGTCCACTTTACTGGTAAAGCATTAGAATTTCAAAGGGTTACAGAGACTCCACAAGAGGCTTTTAAAAACTACTTAGAAAATGAAAAAGAGGCATTTGATGAGATAAGAGATAGCATCAACCTCTTCATTTCAAAAGAGACAAAGAGTATTGAAGATATCAGCATAACGATAAATCAAACAATGACTTATATTTTATAGCACCTCTTAGCGTGCTATAATTGCAAAGAAATTATAAATACTCTTGATATAGGAATGTTTTGAACTGGTTTAACCTCTTTACTTATAAATCTACAGAGCTTCGCCATCCTTTTGGCAGAAGCATAAATGCTACACTCTCTCCTGATGAAGGGGAGCTTTTCAACCTCTCTTATGAGTCGTTTGAGAAACACGACACACTAGATGCTTATGAGTTT
>JAVEST010000170.1:0-3246 GCA_034006465.1 Sulfurimonas sp.
CCGACAATAACCATTATCAAAGATAAAACAGTTGCAAAAATAGGTCTATGTATAAAAAATCTAGAAAACATTTTAGTTACCTTCTTGATTGATTATCTTATCGACTTCTACATTTGCACCTGGCTTTAATCTAAAGAAGTTGTTTACAATAACTCTATCACCACTTTGCAAAAGGCCATCTCTGATGATAAAATTATCACCACTCTCACTTGCTAGCGTAACTGGTTTTACACCTACTACACCATCTTTTTCTATCATAACAATTGTTCCAAGAGGATTTTGTAAAACTGCTTTTTGAGGAATCGTAATAACATTTTTTTCAGTTATACCATGCAGAGATACACGCACAAAACTACCAGGCATTAAGAAGCCTTCACTATTGTCAATCTTTGCTCTTATTTTTACAGTAGCTGTATTTTTATCTACATTTACATCTATAAAATCGATCTCTCCACCTATATCAGTTAGCTTATTATCTACTTCTACAGATAGTTTTACTTTGTTATTCTCAGGCATCAACCAGATCTTATGTTTAAAATTTGCAAAGTCAGTTAGAGGCATAGAAAACGATGCAAAAACTACATCATTATGTGTTATTTGTATAAGTTCTGTTGCAGGTGTAGCAGATACTAAACTACCAATATCAACCTTTTTAAGCCCAGTTGTTCCACTTATAGGTGCTTTTACCTTTGTATGGTCTAAATTTATCTGTGCTTGATGTAGTTGCGCTTTTGCAAGTAAAAGAGCAGCAGCTGCTTCTTCATAAGATGATAGTGCTTCATCTTTAGTTTGAGTACTTACTGCTTTTTTTAAGTAAAGTTCTTTGATTCTGTTCCAGTTTCTTGTTACTTTTTGTAAGGTTGCCTCATTCATTTTTACAGATGCTTTTGCAGCATCTACCATAGCAGCATAGATATCATCTTCAATCTCATAAAGTAAGTCACCTTTTTTTACTTTTTGGCCCTCAATGAAGTGTTTTGTTTGCAAAATACCAAGAACTCGTGAGACTACATTAATATTTTGAAAAGACTCTATTTGAGCTGGATATTTTAAATCAACAGCTATATTTTGAGCTTTTGGTATCACGTAAATATCTGCTTTTGGTGCAGGCATCTGTTTTTGCTGTGCATCTGGAGCATCTTTTGCAAGTGATATAGATGGTAGCAAAATCATAGCTAGAGTTGAAGCTATAATTGTGTGTTTTATTTTTCTCATTTTATATATTCCTTGATATTTTTATTTGTATGGTAGTAGTATGAAGCGTAAGAGATCTGAAGATTGTTTAGTGCTCTTTCATACTGAGATTTTGCATTAGTTCTCACACTTAGCGCATCTAGATATGTAACATTATCTACTGAACCTACTTCATATTTCTCTGAAATTGTATTGTATGCGCTCTCGGCCGATTCTAAAGAACTTTTTGCACTTTTTATCTGTGCTTTTGTTGTTCCTATCTTTAGCATTGCAAGTTCTACATTTACATCTTGCTCATTTATCGCATATTCTACTTCACTTTGTAGTGCATTTGCTTCAAGTATAAGAGCCTCTTTTTGTTTAGAAATTGTGCCCATATCAAAAAGTCTCATATTTAGAGTTAGCATTAGCTTATTTTGATCGTCAATCCCTTTTGGATGGGATTTATCATATCTTTCATATCCATAAAGACTATAAGTATCTTCTATCTTTACTTGAGGCATATAAGCTGAAGATATCACATTTGCACCATACTTAAGCGCTGAGGCACTAGACTTAAGTGCTAAAATAGTGTCACTTATATCTTTTGTTATATCTTTTGGCTCTTCTATAAAAGCTTCATCAATAGAATCAACTCTCTTACCAATTTTAATACTTAGCAGCTTTTTTAAAGAGATTATTTGGTACTTAACTTGGTCTATCTGATATAGGTTATCACTATATTCAGCCTTTAGTCTATCTATCTCATCAATTGTTGCACTTCCTACATCAAAAAACTTTTTAACCCTATCTAGTTCTGCTAAGAGCTGAAGTTCTTTGTCTTTTAGTGCATTTAGTGTAGCTTCATCACTCTTTATATTGTAGTAATCCTCAGTAATGCTCAGTTGCAAACTCTTTTTATAGGAGAGAGAGTTATATTTTGCAGATAAAGAGAGTTCTTTGTTTTGTTTTATAGTGTTTTGTGTCTCTCCACCATTATATATATCAAGTGAAATCTTTGCATAACCGCTATAAGTATCACCAGGAATATTCTTTGTTCTATCATCATCTCTACTATAAAAAGCGCCAGCATCTATAGTTGGGAAATACTCACTCTTAGAAGACTCAACTTCTTTTTCTCTAGCCATCTCTTTTAAATCTTTTGAAATTGCCATTTTGTTGTTAGTGGTTGCAAAATCAAGCAGTGACTTTAAACTCTGTGCGTATATAAATACTGGAATAACCAGTAGTAGTAATTTAGCCATTTTTTTTCTCCAAAATATCAAACAGGGCATCTGTAAATTTATGTATCTCTGATTTTACATCTTCTATAGTATTTGTTGACGAGCTTGAGATAAACATGCCTTTTGCAAGCACAAAAAGCCCTCTTGCAAAATCCTCTGAACCCTCTTTTATCTCACCACTCTTTACGCCATCACTCAAAATCTCTACAAACCACTCATAATAGTCTTTTGCATAAGAACTTTGAAACTCCATCATCTCTTTGTTTGGGCTGCTCAAAGAGATAGAGATAAACTCTTTATATATAGCTCTTAATTCAAAATCATCTTCATCATAAAAGATAGATGAAAACTGCTTTATCTTCTCTCTTGTAGAAGTAGCACTCTCTATCTTTTTTGTTAAAGATTTTTTATACTTTTTCATTAAAATATTTACTATCTCAAAGACTATATCTTCTTTGTTACAAAAGTAGTCATATATAGTGCCCTTGCCTATCTTAGCAGCCTTTGCTATTTGAGATACGCTTAAATCTTTTATGCCCTTTTGTACAAATATATCTTTGCACGCTAGTGCTATATCTTTTCTTTTTTGTACCTTATCTACAATAATTGCCATGTCTTTCCTTTAAAATGACTGACCGTCGGTCATTTAAAAAAGGATTGTATAGTTTTTTTCTTAACTTATTATTAACATAGTGAAGTTTACATAAAACAAAGAAGCTATTTAGGCAAATCTCAGAGTACAAACGCCATTGGTAAGCATTCCTAAAAACATCGCCTCCAAAAAGCCATTGAAACATTAAAAGCTTATAAATCATCGGAAACGAGGTTT
>JAVEST010000106.1:0-6635 GCA_034006465.1 Sulfurimonas sp.
ACATCTCTTCAAAAGCGAGGTTTTAACCTCGTAAACAAGGCTTTAAAAACCGAGCTTACAAAATTTTACTTTATTTCGCCTTTTTTTACTTTTATGGCTCTCTCTTTGTCCACGTCTCTTAGGTATGACCTAAAGTCAAGCTCATCCCAGTAACCTACAAAAGTAAAGATTATCTTCTCATCAGGAGTTACAAAGTAGTGCCTTGGAACACTTTTGATGTTAAACTCTTTTGGTAGAGCATCCATATCTCTGTCTGCATGGACTAAGATGTATTTTTGTCTTAAAAGTTCAAGTACTCTTTTGTCTTCTAGTGTAGTATCTTCAAACTTTCTGCACCAACGGCAACTATCTGATGTGATTAGAACATAGACGTCTTTTCTCTCTTTTTTTGCAATCTCTACAGCTTTTTTATAGTCACTATGCCAGTTAAGCTCAGATGCAAAAAGTGACGATAAAAAAACAATACTCATTATTATATACTTCATACCCACCCCACATTATAAGTCAGCCCTTATGCTTGTATGGCTGATGTAAAAAAAGAAATTATACAGTTTTTAAGTAAGAAAGGGCTTTGAGTTTGTAAGTAGAGATTTGTTTACAAATTTATAGTTTTCACCTCCTTATCTATAAGGTCGCTTCTTGTTAAGATGTTTCATATATTAATATAGTAAAATCTTATCTATGAAAATTTAAAGGATAGTGATGAAAAAGATTTATGCGATCTTATTGGGTGTGATTTTAACATTAGGAGCAAGTGTTTCTATGGCAAATGAGCAAAACCTTCAGGTCTTTAGTGTAGAGAACAAAAATGGTGCAATTGATGCAAAGACAATTGAAAAAGCCTTTACTGATGCTGGATTAAAAGTTGATGTAAACAATGATATGAACTCGATTTTTTCCAAAAGATATGACAATGTGCATCATAAAAAATACAATTTAGCTATATTTACTAATGATAAACTGCTAAAAAAACTTATGAGTAAATACCCTAGTATTGGTCTTATAACACCACTTACTATGTCAATCTATGTAGATGCAAAAGACAATATCAATGTCTCAACTCTCTCTTTGCATGGAATGTCTAGAATCACAAAGATTCCTCTTGCAAATCCAGATTTAGTAGCGTACTCAAAACTAGTAGATGCAGCACTTCATAAAGCTATGCCAAATGGAAAATACTTAAGTGTAAATCATGGATCAAGCAAAGCGTTAGTAACTGAGTTTACAACAGAATTTGAATCCACAGATGGCGATAGTTATGAAGATGCAAAAGAGAGTTTCAAAGAAGAGTTTGAAGCTGAAATAAGCCCAGTTGGGTTTTTGATTCCAAACTCTTATGTATTTGAGCATGATGCTTATGATTTTTTCGATACATACTCCATCATCAGATTTAATGCCATCTACCCAGTATCAAAAAACCATCCAGATGCCGGTGCTTACGCTCCTTTTTCAGTAGTTATCTATAAGAAAAAAGATGATGAGACTGTACATATTGCTTACCCATCCATAGAGAACTGGATCGGTGATTTAGATATCAAAGAAGAAGACACAACTAAAGCAGTCCAGCAAACTCAAGATTTAATAAAAAAGATTCTTAACGAACTTACAGAGTAGTTAGCCTAAAACGCTATCTACTTTTCTCGCCATCTTAAGAGTGAGAAACAACTCATAACTGAAACTTTAAAGTTTGTCACGGCGCCAGAAAGTGAGGCTTCAGCCTCGCCCTGTATATAAAAGTAGAGATATTTCCCTTGGGGTGTAATTAAATACACCTTGAAATTTTAAGAATACTATACACTTTTCATTATCTTTATCAAAAATATAATAATTTTAGCTGTTTTTAGATTTTAACACAAAAAAATATGTAAGTTATCTATGTTATTTAAAATTATTTTACATATAATGTGTTTGATTAAATAGTTAAGTATTACAACCTATAATTCTTTCAATTTAAAGAATCAATGCAAAAATCAAGTTTGAATCAAGTTTGATTTATTTAAGAATCTATGGTACAATTCCTTAAATTAATATAGGAGACACCATGAGTGATCTAAAAAGTTTAATTAAAGAGTCAAAATCAATCAAGAAAGATTTAGTAGCGTCAACAGTTAGAATGTCAACTGAAATGTATGCATTTATAGAAGGACTAGCTGATCAATTAAGCTTATCTAAACAAGAGGTTACCCTAAAACTGATTGAAGAAGGAATTAAAATTGCAGAAAAAGAACTTAATCTAGATGTAAATGAAGATGAAACAAACAACACTTTTCATTTACTTAATACAAACAGACGGCATGATGTGAATGACACTGAATACATGATTAACAATGGTGTAGCTGCTGCATTTTACAATCCATGGAAACTCAATATTAATCGAATAAAAAATGGCGATATTGTATTTCTATATAAAAATGGAGTTGGGATAGTAGCCTATGGAAAAGGTTCTGGTAAAACACTCAAAAAGGATAGATACGGAGATAAAGATGAATGTTACTATCAAGAATTAATAGATTTTAAAACCTTAGAAAAGCCATTAAATGCGATTGAAATAAAGAAAATTCTAGGTAGAAATGTAGTTTTTTTAAGAACTATGTCAGGTATACCAGATGGTCAGAAAATTATCGATAAAATTAACAAAGATACTTAACAAGTACGAGGAGACCAATAATTTATCCTAACTGGAAAATTATTGCTCACGACAATCGTTATATCGTAAAGTAAAAATTATAAGCAATTTTCATTGTGCTATAATACACAATAAAGAAAAAAAGCTAGGAGATATTTATGATACAGCTATCAATACAAGAACCAAAAATTGAAAAATTTTTTAATGGCTCAAAAGATGAGATAATGAAAGCATTGAAGTTTATTGTTGATAATAACATACATGATTTTTCTCAAATAAATAGCACTTCTGAACTTAGTGAAGAACAAAAAAGAGAACTTGCCTCTAGAATAAACTCATTTCACGAAAATCGTTCTATTGGTAGAGACTGGAATGATATAAAAAGTGATTTAGAAAGATAATTTTGACTTTAAAACTACATCCTCTTGCAGAAAATGATTTAAGAATTGCACTCGATTATTACTTTGAGATAAGCCAAAAACTAGGAAAAAGATTTTTATCTCATATTGACAAACAATTTAATAACATCTTAAATTCTCCAAATTTATATCAATATGAGACCAAAACATCTCAAAAAGTTGTAATTAATAAGTTTCCATATATCATAATATATGAACAATTTGAAGATATTATAATAATACTAGCTATATTTCATACTAAACAAAATCCAAAAAAATTGACACAAAGACATAATAAAACATAGGAACTAATAAGTTACCTAGCGGTCCTTTATTAGCTCATGACAAGCGTCAATCCCAATCATCCAAAATAAACTCATTAGATGCATCTTCAGCTTTTGGCTCATTGATTTCTGGTTCTTTTATTTCAACTGCTTTAGGCTTACTTATCTGCTCCTCAAACTTTAATTCTAGCCCTTTTGAAGTCATAACGAAGCCATCTACTTTGAGTTTACCCTTGTGTATTTGGTTGTGATGCTCTTTACAAAGAGGGATGAGATTGTGTTTATTGTCTTGATGAAAATGACCTATAAAGCCAGCTTTATCGGCTAGTGAACGCTCTGAGATGTGGTGGACATCTTCAGCCATTGCACCACAGATAACGCACTTTGTCACGTATAACTCTTTGTTATACTTACTTGTTTTTTTCTTCACAAGCAACTCTAGTTCATCAAAGTCATTTGCAAGTCTCTTTCTTATCTTGTTTGCTATACTCAAAAAGTCCTCATCCATATGAAGAGACTTTGCAAATTCCAAACCATAGATGCTACTCCCACTTCCAGCTTGAAGGACTCTGTTAAAGATAAGTGCATCTTTTTGCTCATCGTACTCAACACTTAGATGCAGGTTTACTACATTTACAAGAGTGCTTATCTCTTTCATGCTTGAGAGCTGATGCAGGTGAGTTGCAAAGAGAAAAAGTGAGCGAAGTTGTGAGAGTTTTATGATGGCTGATGAGACTATTGCCACACCTGAGAGAGTCTCAGTTCCGTGACTTATCTCATCTCCAAGTATAAGAGAGCGAACTGTTGCACGGTTAAAAATATTTTTAAGTTCTAGCATCTCCACTGCAAAAGTTGAGAGCCCTTTTGCAAGGTTGTCTTTTGAGACTATGCGAGTAAAGAGTGAGTCAAAAAGAGAGAACTTCATAACAGATGCACTCACAAAAAAACCAGATTGAGCCATCAAAACTGCAATGGCTATGCTTTTCATAAGTGAAGATTTACCACTTGAGTTGATACCATACAAAAGCACACCATTTATGTCATGTCCATCATGCACGCCAACTTCAAGCATCACAGAGTTTGGATGCGGCAAGTCCATATATGCGCGGTTTCCCATAACAATGTCGTTTGGAACATAGATGCCAACTCTTTGCTGAGTCTCTATAAGCGGATGTCTTAGCTGCATAACTTGCATAAAGTTTTCATCTTCTTTAACATCTACTATCATAGGTCTTGAGTGATTGTACTCTTGTGCTACTTTTGATGAGCTAACAGCTACATCCAAATCAGAGATATATGAGATAACTCTATCAAAAAGTAGAGTATAACGCCTCTCATAAAGTGCTTGAAGTTTTAAAAACCTATCTTTGACTAAGACTACGATTTTTCTGCGATTTTTCATGATATTGTCAGAGAGAGTATCTGTAAAAGCAGAGGTTATTTTTACGCTATTTGTTAGTTTTTTGACACTAAAATCGCAAAAATCTTCATGCTTTTTAAACTCACTCTCTATCATAGAAAATCTAGTCTTGCTCAAAGAGATGTAGTAGCCCTCTTTTTCTAAAAGCCCGAGCGTCGCAAAACGGCTAGTTGTATTTGTAGAATCAAGCATCTGCTCAATTTTAGCCATGATATCCTCAAACGCTATAAGCATCGTGGCATTTTGCTCCACTAAAATATCTACAGCCTCATCAACGCCTTTCATTAAGAAGTTTTCATCAACTGTGTTGTTTGTAAAACGGCGAGAGACATCTAAGTCTATACTTTTTGTTATGTCCCTTAAAAACTCAGTAAGTTCACTCTCATGAAAAGGTGAGCGTTGGATTTTATGTTTTTTTACATAGCCTAGCAGCTCTTTTACGCTTAACATCGACTCATATATATGGTTCATCTCAAAAGGATGAAGTCGCCCCAGATTTAGCCGTCTTGAGAGTCTCTCAAGGTCATAAATCCCTCGCATTGTCTCATCTAAAAACCTTGTATGAGATGAGACTTTCTCTATAAGGTCGTATCTTCTCTCAAGCTCATCTTTTTCTATGATGGGGTTTAAAAGTCTCTCTTTTAAAAGCCTTCGCCCTATAGCAGTTGAGCTTTTATCCATCATCCTTAAAAGTGTTAACTCATTTCTATCTTTTGAGATGATTCCAACCTGCTCTAGTGCATTGTTTCCAAGGTACATAAAACGGCGGTTATCTATGAGTTTTGGAGTGTTTAGTTTTTGAACAATGTGAATATCGTGCTCTATCACAAAGTGAATCAAAATAGCCAGTGACTCCGTTATCATCGGGCTTCTCTCAAGGTCAAGATGCTCTATGGGAGAGAGAAGTGACTGGATTTGATAGGCTTCTTTGAAGAGCTCATTTTGAAATTCTATGCGCGGTCGCTCGTTGTTTATGCAGTAGTGATAATGCTCTGCAACTTCAAGATACTGCAAAACATGCCTTTGATTACTCACTCCATCTAAAAAAGTAATTACAACTTCTGAGGTTCTATATATGTTTAAAAGATTAAAGACTTCATCAAGTGCGTAAGATGGATCTTCACTTGTTCCATGCGTCTCATAGAGCCAAGTCTTTCCTGTGGTTACATCTATGGCAGAGTATCCGACATTGTAGATGCCTTTGTAACAGTCAACTAAGATAGAGACTATAAAGTTGTCATCATTGTCCACAATATGCTCAAAGTTTGTTCCTGGTGAGACAATTTGAGAGATATATCTACTAATCTTTGGAGGATTCCCTTTTTGCTTTACGATGATGATGGTGTACTTTTGTTCTTGGATGAGACGGTTTAAATATCTCTCAAAGGAAACAGCGGGAACTCCAGCTAGGAGTGGATTTCTATCGGAGTTCTCAACTATGCTTTTGTTTTTTTTAGTAAGCTGAATATTTAGAAGCTCCGCCATCTCTTTTGCTTTACCAACTTGTAACTCATCATTGTTAACTTCATAAACCTCAAAAAAAGTACCAATCTCCATAAAAACAACTGTATTTTTGCCATACTTTTGTTCAAAATGAGTCTGAAGTTCAAAATATGTTTGAGTCAATAATTTTTCTTTGTTGTTAAGTATAGAACTTAATTCTGATGAGAGCATATAGTACTTTTCCACTGTTAAATATGCGGCAATTATATCATATAAAAGTGCACCTTTATCGGAACTCCGAACTTTAGGAATGCTAACCAATGGCATTCTCCACGATGTTTCGTTGCTACTTGGATTTCAATGCCTCCTCAGCCTCAAAGAAGTTCGAGGTTCAAAAGTTAGTTTTGAGCTTATTTTAAGATTGGAAATTGAATTGGCGATAGATAAAGATGAAAATTGTTTTT
>JAVEST010000136.1:0-4646 GCA_034006465.1 Sulfurimonas sp.
TTGTTTTTGAATTAGTTGTGCTGAAGTTTTTAGTGAAGTGTACAAATAGTACATGAACTAAAATCTGAAGTGCAAATAATCAAAAAATGGTGTCCTGTGATGGATTCGAACCATCGGCCACATCATTAAAAGTGACGTGCTCTACCAGCTGAGCTAACAAGACTTTACCCTCTTATGGTTAAGAGGTCGAAATTATAGACAAATAGATTTTAGAAGTCAAGATATTTGTGATGAAATTTAGAAAAACATCTCTTTATCGATTAAAATCAGCATTTTTATCGCAAAAAGCGCACTTTGTCTCTGCACATAATTTCTATCTCCGTCTAGTCTTAGATGCATATGAGCGTGATGAGTCTTAGAACTCACTCCCACATAAACAGTTCCAACTGGTTTATATTCAGTCCCACCAGTATCACCTGCTATGCCACTAACTGCTAGTGCATAGTCTGCACTACTTACATTTAGAGCGCCTTCGCACATCTCTTTAACTACTTGAGAGCTTACAGCTCCATTTTTTTCTAAAATATCTGCATCTACTGCAAGCCAATTTTCTTTAATGGAGTTTGAGTAAGTAATCAGTGCGCCATTTAAGATTTTTGAAGCTCCATTTTCTCTTGTAAAGTAGTAAGAGAGAAGTCCACCTGTACAACTCTCTGCAAAAGTAACTGTTTTTTGATTTCTTGAGAGTGTCTCTATGATGTAGTGAGTCATGTTTGAAGCGGCTATTAGATTCTCTGGCAATTGCTGTTTTGCTGAGTTTATAAACTTTGATATCTCTCCATACTTCTTACTTACTATATCCACTCTAAGCCAGCCATCTATAAGTGTTATAACATCGATGCTAACATCAAATGTTTTCGCTATTGGAGCGAGTATGGTGTTTGCTTCGTCCCTACTCTTCTCAAAGATATGCACAACTGCACTATTTTCTTGAGTGGTTAGCAAAACCTCTGGCATCTTTTGCATCTCATCTATATGAAGCACATTGATGATGGCATCTTTATACTCTAAGAGATAACTATAATCTTCGTATGCCGATGTGTTTGATGGGATGAGCATATTGTCTTTTAGTATCTGGTTATCACTCGTAACTGTGCAGATAAGCTTTCCTATGGTTGAAAAGTTTTGCTTTGTTGTGACGATAAGAAGCTTATTGTTTGTGTTTATCTCTTGTTCGAGATACAAAAAAAGTGAATTATCAGTATCTTTGAAGTAAGTTATAGAGTCTATAAAGTCACACTTTTGTCTGACTTTTCTTATGATGTAGTCTTGGAGTGAGGTGTTGTAAAAAAACTTATTGCCAATAAATATAAGATGCAGCTTCATTTAAATATAGCCTTTTATCAGATTTTAATTCGGCTTATTATAGCACCATTATCTGCTTTAAAGAAGCTTTTAAAGACACAGAAGATATAATCCAAAAAAATTTAATCTACAGGGTATTTTTAGAGATGCCCTATATATGGGGTACAGATGGACTACAAAGAGACACTACTTTTACCTACTACAAACTTTGCCATGAGAGGCAATCTGATAAACAATGAACCTTTAAGATATGCCGCTTGGGATAAAAATAAAGTCTATGAAAAGATGAAAGCTAACCGCAAAGATGCACCAAGCTTTACTCTTCATGATGGCCCTCCATATGCAAACGGGAACACTCATATAGGTCATGCTCTTAACAAAGTTTTAAAAGACATCATCGTAAAGCAACACTACTTTGCTGGTAAAGCTGTGCGTTTTACTCCGGGTTGGGATTGTCATGGTCTTCCAATCGAGCAACAGGTTGAGAAAAAACTAGGCGGAAAGCAGAAAAAAGAGCTTTTAGAGGTATCTAAAGTTAGAGAACTTTGCCGCGAGCATGCTAGTAAATTTGTAGATATACAAAGAGATGAGTTTAAAAAACTCGGCATCATCGCTGACTGGGAGAACCCTTATGTAACTATGGACTTTAAGTTTGAAGCCAACATTTACAGAACTCTTTGCAATGTTGCAAAAGCTGGACTTCTTATAGAGAGAAGCAAGCCAGTTTACTGGTCATGGGCAGAGAGAACTGCACTTGCAGAAGCTGAAGTTGAGTATGAGGACAAAGAATCACACTCTATCTATGTGGCATTTGAGCTAAGTGATGAGGCAAAAGCAGCATCAGGCCTAAGTGGCAAAGCTGCCCTTGTTATCTGGACAACAACACCATGGACTCTTCCATCAAACACGGGTATCTCTTTAAACCCAAAAGAGAAGTACGCACTAACAACTGATGGCTTTATTGTGGCAAAAGATCTGCACGAATCACTACTAGAACTCGGAGTTGTAAAAGGCGAAATAGCTAAAGAGTTAGATCCTAAAACTCTTGAGAACCAACTAGCGATAAATCCACTAAATGGCAGAACTTCTAAAGTAGTTTTAGGCGAGCATGTTATGATGGACAGCGGAACTGGTTGTGTTCACACGGCTCCAGGTCACGGTGAAGATGACTACAGAGTTGGACTAAAGTACGACTTAGAAGTTCTTATGCCAGTTGATGAGACTGGATGTTTTGATGAGACTCTAGTAAAAGAAAAACTTCTGCCAAATCCTGAGGAGTTTGTAGGTCAACTCATCTTTAAGTGTGATGATAAAATCTTAGAGCTTTTAGGTGATGCCTTGCTCCACGGCTCAAAGTTTAAACACTCATATCCACACTGTTGGAGAAGTCATACTCCACTTATCTTTCGTGCAACAAAACAGTGGTTTATCTCTGTAGATGAAAAGCCAAAGACTCAAGATAAAACTCTAAGAGAGATAGCTCTTAGTGAAGTAGAGAAGACTCTTTTCTTCCCAAAAACAGGTAAAAAAAGACTAGAGTCCATGGTAGCAAATCGTCCTGACTGGTGTATCTCTCGCCAAAGAGATTGGGGTGTGCCTATAGCTTTTTTTAGAGTAAAGAAGAGCGGTGAAGTTCTCTTTGATGAGAAGGTTTTAAACTTTGTTGCTATGATATTTGAGATGCAAGGTAGTGATGCTTGGTACTCGATGTCTATAGAAGAACTTTTATATCCAGGAAGTGGCTACAAGGCAGATGAGCTTGAAAAAGTAACAGATATTTTAGATGTTTGGTTTGATAGTGGATCTACTTGGTATAGTGTTTTAAAGTCTCGCAACTACGATGCTGGCGAGTATCCAGCTGACTTATATGTAGAGGGAAGTGACCAGCATCGTGGTTGGTTTCAGTCTTCTATGTTTTTAAGTGCTGCGGTTGAACATCAAGCACCTTACAAAGGAGTTCTTACTCACGGTTTCACGGTTGATGAAAAAGGTGAGAAGATGTCAAAATCAAAGGGCAATGTTGTTGCTCCTGAGAAGGTTTTAAAAGAGTATGGAAGTGAGATACTTCGCCTTTGGGTAGCATCTAGCGACTATCAAAGTGATCTTAAAATCTCTGATGGCATCTTAAAACAAAACTCTGAGAACTATAGAAAACTAAGAAATACCTTTAGAATCATGCTTGCAAACATCAACGACCTTGAAGTTCTAAGCCCATACTCTGAGATGGGAGAGCTAGACAGATGGATACTAAGCGTGGCAAGAGAAGTTTTTAACAACACTCACAAGTCATTTTCTGAGTACAACTATGTTCACGGGATGAGCCTACTTAACAACTTTATAGTAAATGAGTTAAGCGGAATGTACATAGACATGACAAAAGACTCACTATACTGTAATGCAAAAAGTGACAAAAAGAGAAAAGCATCTCAAAGTGCGATGGCCATCATCACAAAGTCGATGCTTCTTCTTATAGCTCCGATACTTACATACACAGCAGATGAGATAGTTGAAAATGCTCCTGCTATCATAAAAGGAGATGCGGCGAGCATCTTTGACATGGTTTATGAAGAGATAAAAGAGATAGAGACTTCATTTGATGAAGAGTATATGGTAAAAGCAAGAGAGAGTTTTGCAACTATTGTAGATGCCCTTAAAAAAGAAAAAGTCATCAAAAACACTCTAGAGTTAGTAATCTCATGTGACTCAAAATCGATTCTTGGCATGGACGCAACTGATGCAGAAGACTGGTTTGTAGTCTCAAAAGTCTCAAACGAAGAAACAAAAGAGTCTCTAGGAAGCTTCAAAGTTGGTGATGACTCCTTTAGCATAGCAAAAGCAACTGCTCACAAATGTCCAAGATGCTGGAAATACCAAGCATCTAGTGAAGATGAGACCTGCCAAAGATGTGCAAGAGTTGTAAATGCCTAACTTCACAGAACCAGTTTCAGCTACATTTATCACAGCATCTATAGCTGTGATATTTATAACGATAGCTATCGCTATAGTGTTTGTAAAGGTAGGAAAAAAGTCTAGAAATCCAGAGAGTTAAAAAGTAGAAATTTTTCACAACCCAGCTCAAATCCCACTAACATTTTCTCCTCCACTTAAGTAACATTATGTGTGTTATGTAAGATATTTGCAAAATAACGTACATAGTGTAGTTTAATTTGAATATACAGCATTAAACGAACACTCTAACTTTAAGGATTCTATTAAATTTTTATTTTTTTGTAAAAAATATGACAATATGTCGTATTTCTAAAAATTAACCGACAAGTAATGTGTGAGTTAATTATATTCTTTAAAGTTCTTTTACATATAATGTAGTTGAATAAAGAGTT
>JAVEST010000099.1:0-7097 GCA_034006465.1 Sulfurimonas sp.
CTTAGTTTTCAATGATCTCAAACAATTTCAAAAGCTTCAACTCGAAGTCTCTCTAGGCCTTTTAAACAAGGTCTCTCTGTTTGTGGATGGGAATTATAGGGGGATATAGCTTAAATGTTTCTTAAAGTATAAAGAAGTTCTCTAAATGTTTTTAGTTTGTGGACTTTACTTATATTTCCTTATATATAGTATGCTTTATGGTATTTGTTTGTTCAAATATAGTGATACCATCCTAATGAGTGTTTAAAATTCTTACTTCAATTGAACGTGAGGAGATTATTTTATACTCAATAAGCCTAATGCTTTAGCTCATTATGAAGATAGAGCCTATTTCCACGCATAATTTTAATTTTACGTGAAATTACACCTTACTATTAGAATTGTACTCATGAGAAAGTAGCATAAGCATTTGAAGCAAAATTCTACTTTGATAGTATGTATCACTTCTTGGGAGGGAGGAAAATGAGCATATTAATCGTTTGCCAATAGTTACTTAAGAAATATAAGGTGATTATTACGATTTGAAACATACTTTCCCATATACCTACAAATACATTAAACTATAAAACTGTTGGTTGTATGATATGTAAAAGATGAAAAATCAGATTGTGACAAAAAAAATGTACTTCTTTTCCTCATGGTTTTCGCCAAACCCAACAACACTCATAAGAGGATGTTTTTTTGAGATTTTAATCACTAACTCATACATCATAGCTTGTATATCTAAGGAGTTAGCACATTCTAATAAAACTTTTGACGTAATATTTTCATCAAAAAGTCCTAAATGCAGCTGTTTGGTGTCATGATCAACATACAATGATGAAATAGCTTTTTCACCTGCAATTTGAAAATTTTTATTATCATCTTCTTTTATAAGCATAGCCCATAATGTATAGTCTTCAGAGTTTTGTATATTCTCGCGCATATCATCTATCATATCTATTACATATTTCATTCTCACCCTTTAAATATCAGTTGTTTCGTAAAAGTATAGAATGTTTTCCTAAGAAAATAAAGTTCAAGCATATTATAGATGAACAAATTGTTGAAATTCAGAATAAGTTAAATGGCAGACCTAAAAAAAATCTAAGTCACAAAACACCTGCAGAAATATTTTTCCATACGATTTCGAAATCTTATGTAGCTGTTTAATCAGGTTTCGCACTTACTACTTGAATTAGCGAAACTCTGTATGAAATTTTTAGTCAAATAAATAAAAGGTTGGTAAGCTAGAGTAGGTGAAAATCGTAGATGCTAATAAGATTTAGAATTGTTGTTTTATGTTTATTGGAGTGTATAATTATAGAAAAGAGTTGTAGTGTTGTATAAAAGTCTAGAAGGGTAGAGACTTAGAAGATTATTTTCTTCTAAGTTCTTTAATACGAGCTTTTTTACCAGCAAGATCACGAAGATAAAATAGTTTTGCACGACGAACACGGCCGCGGCGTATAACTGTTATCTCATTAATAGAATCAGTATAAATAGGGAAGATTCTCTCTATACCAATACCGTTAGCTCCAATTTTACGAACTGTAACAGTTTGACCTGTTCCTTGTCCTCTTTTTGAAATACAAACACCCTCGTAGTTTTGTACACGAGATTTGTCACCCTCTTTAATTGTTACTGCTAAACGAACAGTATCACCAGCACGAAAGTCAGGAATTGTTTTCTCTGCTACTTGTGCTTTTTCAAAGTTTTCTATGTACTTATTTCTCATAAGATAATTCCTTAATTTTATTTCATAAAATGAAGGAAACCTTGTCTATTTAAAACAATATCGAAAATGTACCAACAAAGGTATGATATTTTCGACATCTGAGTTAATAGTTGGTTTCCCTTCAGCAGGAAGTTCATCGCACTAATGCGACTGCATTCTATGCTTTAAAAGCTGCTCTGGCCTGAAGAATTTTGTCTTGCACTCAGACAGGGCTAATTTTAGTGAGCGAATTCTACTGTGATTTCCCTTTAAATATTCTGATGGAACAAAAAAACATCTAAAGTTTTGTGGTTTAGAAAAAGATGGCGCTTCCAATAGAGGAGTCTCAAAACTCTCTATATCTAAAGACTCGCTATTACCGAGTACTCCATCAACATTTCTACTTATTGCATCGCACATCACAAGAGATGCAAGCTCCCCACCTGTTAAGATATAGTCTCCAATGGAGAAGACTTCATCTGCAAACTCCTCTATAACCCTCTCATCAATTCCCTCATATCTTCCACTCACAAAAGCAATATGGGATTTTTTAGAGAGTCTTTTAGCATCATTTTGTACAAACGGCTTTGCTACTGGAGTTAAAAAAACTATATGAACTTCTTCATCTTGTTTTTTTAAATCGCTTAGTGCATCAAAAAGAGGTTGAGGATTCATAACCATCCCAGCTCCACCGCCGACTGCGCTATCATCAACTTTGTTATGCTTGTTATCACTAAACTCTCTAGGATCTAGGTAGTTTATGTTAATGATATCTTTTTCTATAGCTCGCTTGAGTATGGAGTCACTAAAATAACCCTCTACTATATTTTTAAAAAGCGTTACAAAAGTAAATTTCATCTATGACGCTTCTAAAATATCCATCGCACCATCTACGATAATGCTTTTTTTATCAATATCAACACTTACTAAAAATGGCTTATGAAATGGAATCAAAAAATTCTTTACATGTCCAGCATCTATAAGGACTTGTGATGTATTAACAAAGAGATAATTATTTATTGTTATCCTTTGCACTTCATCAACTAGACCTAAAAGTTTGCCATTTTCATAAACTTCACAACCCTCTAAATCAAACCAAAAATATTCTCCCTCATCTAAGTGGCAGTTTTTTCTTGTCTCTTCTCTAGTTGTGTAGAGTTTTACATTTGTAAACTTCTTTGCATCTTCGACACTATTTACACCAGCTATTTTAATAAGCCCCTTTTCGTGATTTACTTCACTTAAGGTTAGCGCTGTGTTTTTGTTTGTTAAAAAGCTAGAGTTTTTTTGAAATTGTTCAGGAAAGTCTGAATGGTCATGAAGCTTCATATCGCCTTTTATACCGACAGTTTTGCCGATTGTAGCGATGTGAAGTCTAGGTTCTTTAAACTGGTTCGACATTGATTTTATAGCTAACGCCATCTTTTGCTTTACAGCCAGATATGACAGTTTTTATAGCACCAATCATCTTGCCTTCTTTGCCTATGAGTTTACCTACATCAGCTTGGTTGGCATAAAGAACTATCTCAGTTATTTCATCGCCTTGTTTTGTTTGTACTTTTATATCTTCTGGGTAGGTAGCTATAAGTTTTGCAAACTGAGCGACAAAATCACAAATCATAATTAACGGCCAGTTATCTTTTTAACACGATCACTCATTTGAGCACCGACACTAATCCAATAATCAAGTCTTTCATTATCAACTACTACTGTTTTTTCAGCTACCATTGGATTATAATGTCCAATTAGTTCAATCCAACCACCATCTCTTCTTTTGTGGTTATCTGTTACCGCGATACGGTAAAATGGCTGTTTTTTTCTTCCCATACGAGTAAGTCTAATTACTGTCATATTTTGTTCCTTATGTTATGTTTTAGTTTTTTTGGAGGTTTATGCAGAATAAAATATACAAGAAGTAGTTTTATTGTGCCTCTTACCGCCGCCGAGTAAATCTTTTTCTATTTCGGCTATATTTTACTTTGCAAAATATGCTTATTATAGAGATTTTCACGATATGCGTCTTATATCTTAAAAGTTTTAAGATACCTTCTAATCACAGAGGGATTATTTCAGAAGTTATTACGATGGTGGAATTTTACCTTTTTTTTACTTAAATGTAAATCATCTAGCGAGGAATAGCTCCAGCGCCTCCACCCATTTGTCCCATCATAGCCTGCAGGTCTCTCATACCATTTTTACCAGAAAATCTTTTTGCCATCTTTCCTGCATTTTTAAACTGCTTTATCATTCTGTTTATCTCTACGATTTCTAAGCCACAGCCTTTTGCTATTCGCCCTTTTCTAGAGTTATTTAGCAAGTCTGGGTTTTCTCTCTCTTTTAGAGTCATTGAAGATACCATCGATTTGATATTTTTTAACTCGCTTGAGTTTTCCATATCAAAGTCTTTTAGGGCTTTTGACATATTGCCCATACCAGGAATCATCCCCATAAGAGACTTCATGCTACCCATTTTTTTCATGCTTTCCATCTGCTCTAAAAAATCATTGAAGTTAAACTTACCTTTTTGTATCTTTTTTGTAAGTTTTTTAGCCTGTTTCTCATCAATCGCACCAGCAGTTTTCTCAGCTAAGCCTTCGATATCTCCAAAGCCCATCAAGCGGTTTACAACGCGATCTGGCAAAAAGACTTCTAAGTCTTGCATCTTCTCGCCACTTCCGATAAAACGAAGTGGAACTTCTACTTGAGATGAGAGGCCCAGAGCTACTCCGCCTTTTGAATCTCCATCGTATTTTGAGAGAATAACACCATCGATACCGATTTTTTCTTTAAATGTAGTTGCAGTTTTTACTGCATCTTGACCAGTCATTGAGTCTGCTACATAGAAAATCTCATTTGGTTTTGCCGCTTCTTTTACACATTTGAGCTCATCCATCAGCTCATCATCTATAGCTAAACGGCCAGCTGTATCTATGAGCACCACATCGTAGATGCCGCTTTTTGCTTTTTTAAGAGCACCACTTACAATATCTACGGGGTTTTTAGTAGCCTCATCTTCATATAATTCTACATCTATTTGGGTTGTGATTTGGCGAAGTTGCTCTACTGCTGCTAATCTTTGTAAGTCAGCTGCAACGACAAGAACTTTTTTCTGTTTTGATTTTAAATAATAGGCTAATTTTCCAGTAGTAGTTGTCTTTCCTGAACCTTGAAGTCCTGTCATAAGTATAACAGTTGGCGGATTTGGTGCAAAAATAAAACCTTTGCTTCCTCCTACTTCTAAGAGTTTATGCAGGGTAGTTCTTAGAGCTTCAAGGAACTGATCTTTTCCTATCTCGCCCTTTCTTGTCTCTATGCCAACTTCATCAATGAGTTGTTTTACAACTTTGTGGTTTACATCTGCCTTTAGGAGTGACTTTTTAAGTTCATCTAAAGCTTTTCCTAGAGCTTTTTCATCATCAAATGTGCGAATCTTTTTTATCGCCGCGGTAAAAGAGTTAGTTAGTGTATCAAACATAAAATGCCTCATTATTTTTTATATAATTTTGGCGATTATAGCGAAATAGGACTTTTGGTTTATTTAATCTTTTGCTGCATAAGAAATTAGCTCTAACTTCTCACTTCTTTTTAACTGTTTTATAGCGTATTCTCTTTGCATTGCATGAACTTTATCATCACAATTCTCGAAGTAAACAAGCTCAACTGGTCTCTTGGCTCTTGTATATTTTGCCCCAAGATTTGAACTATTATGTTCTTTTAATCGTCTATTTAAATCAGTTGTTACTCCAGTGTAAAGGGTGTTGTCTGCACATTTTAAGATATAAACTCTCCAAGGGCTTATTGGCGTTACAAAAATATCTTTTGTTTCATTTTTATAAAATAGGGCATCTCCACTTTGACAATGCTTCATAGTATATGCACAGGTGATTGCATCTAGCATATCTTCAAACTCTTTTAAAGCTTTGCCTTTTAAGAGTTTCGCATCTGTTTTAAATATTTTATGATTAGATATTACTTTTTGGAGATATTTTGTATAGATGCCAAGTTGTTCTCGTATAAACTCAACACTTCTACCTTTCTTTCTTTTATATGGTAGGATTTTTTGGGCATTAAAAAGCATGGCGATTGTTGAATGCGGATATACTTCAAAGATAACTTTATCAGAGCTATAGTCCCTTTTAAAGCCACGGCTCCTTAGTTTTTTATATAATTCTTCACTTCTAATGGTTGGACTGTACTTTGTAAGTAGCTTGCGGTTTACTGGGAGCATAGAGATTTTATACTTTGCAAAGTCTTTGTTAAAGCTCTTTTCACACTCTCTGTTTCCATCTTCATTAAAGATTTCAAGCGGAGCATCTACACCTACAAAGACTTTTTTGTCTTGATATTTGTCTATCTCTTGAACTATTTCATCTATACTCTTTAGTAGTTTGATATCTACTATCTTAAGAGAATTTTTTAAAGGCACTAAAACACAAAAGCCTGAGAGATTTTTCTCTCCCCAAGCCAAATCAATGCCGATATAGATGCTATTCAAAGTCTATAAAAACCTTAGGCTCAGGCGCAATAAATTCCATCCCAAGAAGTCTGACTTTATAAGCGTGAAGCATCACTCTTTTTGCTCGTCTTCCGCCATATTGCTCATCTCCAATGATTGAGTGGTCGATGTAACGAAGATGCGTTCTTATCTGATGTGTTCTTCCATGATGGATAACACAGTTTATCTTTGTCTTATTTGCACTCACTAAGTCTGGAGTTATCTCCGTTCTTGCAGGTTTCCCTTTGCCTGAGACATTTGAGTAGGCTTTGTTGTTTTTTTTCTGAGTCAAAATCGGTTTATCAACCTCTATCGGCTCACTAATAATGCCCTCAACCCATGCAATATACTCTTTATAAACATTGTCTTTTTTAAACTCAGTTATAGCTTTTTGTCTAAACTCTTCATTTTTGACAAGCATCAAAACACCGCTTGTCTCGCGGTCAAGTCTATGAAGTAAAACCGCTGGTTTAAACTGTCTCTCTATCTCATCTGAGTTTACAAACGCAGGTTTATCTACTACTATAATATCATCATTCTCAAAGATTGGCTTAATTTTCTCAACCTTTTGAACTTTAAAAACTGTCTTTGCATCTAGCTCTCCACGAGCTATTACAACCTTGCTATTCCCTACATAAACCAATCCACGATCAATCATAGATTTAGCTTGGGAGTTTGAGATGCCCTCTTGTAGAGATAATATTTTATACGCTTTTTCTTTAGCCATAACTCTGTTCCTTAATTTATTTTATAAATGAAGGAGTTCTTCATCTATTTTGTCACGGCATCGGGAGTAATCCCGATACCTACGCTAACGCTTGGTTTCCTTCGGCAGGAAGCCCTCGGCACTTGTGCCTCTTACTATTTTGTCACGGCATCGGGAGTAATCCCGATACCTACGCTAAT
>JAVEST010000132.1:0-4887 GCA_034006465.1 Sulfurimonas sp.
GCTTGGTTTCCTTCGGCAGGAAGCCCTCGGCACTTGTGCCTCTTACTATTTTGTCACGGCATCGGGAGTAATCCCGATACCTACGCTAATACCCCAAGGGTACTTCCTTCGGGGCGCGCTTGGTTTCCTTCGGCAGGAAGCCCTCGGCACTTGTGCCTCTTGTAGTAGTTTTAAACTCTCTGGAACCCCGAATTTATTCGGGTCTCTTAGGCTTTAAAGGCATAGTAGCCTCAAACTAGTTCAAGGTTACAAAAAGCACTATTTGATACCTATATCTCTAAAATCTTCTTTATCACAGGCTCTAAGTCTATTTTTTCTTCTACCATTGATGGTGGCAGATCTTTTGCTGCTAAAAGTGCTTTGTGAATCTCATCAGCTTCAACGTACTGAACATGGTGAACATATTTATACAGCTCTTTTTGGTCATAAAAATGTTTCCCCGTTATAATCTTACATCCAAAAAAAGCAGGTTCCAGTGGGTTGTGTCCACCAACATCTTCTCTAAAAGCTCCACCTACTATGGCGATATCTGATATATTGTAGATATTGTTTAACTCTCCCATAGCATCTACTAAGACTATCTGGGCATCAAAATTTTGCACTTCTGAAAACCTAGAGATGCTAAGAGAGTTTTCTTGTGCATATCGTTTAAGCAGTTCATACACACTAAGAAATCTCTCAGGATGCCTAGGAACTACTATAAGCTTTGCATCTACTTGTTTTTTATACTCAACAAATGACTTTAAAATTGGCTCTTCTTCGCCCTCATGAGTACTAGCTGCCACGATAGTTTCTTCGAGTGGCTTTTCATACTCTTTTGATTTGCTGATTTTTCCAGCTAGTTTAATGTTTCCAATCACCTCAATATTTTTAGCTCCTAGTGCTAAAAATCGGTTCTTATCTACTTCACTTTGCGCATAAATAATCTCAACATTTTCTAATAATCTTTTATAAAACCATGCAAATTGAAGATACTTTTTTACACTCTTGTCTGAGATGCGAGCATTTAACATCACAACTCTAGTTCCCTTACTTCTAGCCGCCACAAAGAGCATATACCAAAACTCAGCCTCTAAAACCACTAGGAGTTTTTGTTTTTTTATCCAAAATGGAAGTAGCATCTCATATGGAAGAAATCTAACATCTGCATCATACTTTTTTGCCTCATTTTGACCAGTTTGCGTGATAGTTGTTATCTTTATATCTTCTGATTTTACAAGCTCTAGGATTGGTTTTAGCGCTTTTGCTTCACCTAGCGAGCAGACATGAAACCAGATGCCATCTTCTTTTTCAAATTTTTTGTTATTAAAGAGAAAAAAACGTGCTGGAATTGATTTTTTGTATTTTTGCTTAAAAGATAGATAGACTAAGAGTGGCAACGCTACGAGATATAGCACCACGCTTAGAACATAATAGAGTAGAGAAAAAGGGTTCAAGCCCTACTCGTTAGCTGATACTTCTATGTGCAAGATTCGACCACAGTGAGGACAAGTGATAATCTCATCAGCTTTAATAACATCTGCTAAAATCTTATCACTAAGTAGCATATTACAACCTAAACAAGCTTCTTCTTCCACTCTTACAACTGTAGTGTTTTTAGCCCAACGACGAATTTTTTGGTAAAAAGCTAAACCTTTTTGGTTTGTAGTAGATAGAAGTTTCTCTTTTTGCAAAAAGACTTCTTGTCTCTCTTTGTTGATTACTTTAAGTTTCTCATCAACTTCAGCTTTTACAGATTCTAGGTTTGAATCTATCTCATCTAAAGATGCTTTTGCAGACTCTACTTGATCTTTCTTTGCACCAATAATTCTCTCAAGTCTTTCAATCTCTTCGTTAGCAAATGAGATTTGTTCTTTTGCTATCTCTTCTTCTAGTTGAAGGGATTTCATCTCTCTTTCAGTCTTAATCTCAGCGCTTTTTTTACTGTTGTCTTGAAGCTTAGTAGAGAGCTCTTTTAGATGCAACTCATTTTTATGCTTTTTTAACTCTTCTGCTTTTATTTCATTGCTTAAATTTTCAATATCTGTATCAATACTCTGTTTTTTTGCAAGTGCAGCCTCATATTTAGAGTTAGCCTCTTCTATCTGAGGTTCGAAGGCATCAATCTCTTTATCTATAAAAGATAGGTCTATTAGTTGTTTAAGGTGCTGGTTCATTAGTCTCCTTTTGGATTAAATATATGTGAACGGGTTCTTAGATGATGAAATTATAGCTTCTAAACCTAAAATTTTCAAATGCTCGTGTAAAATCTGTGCAAAAAAGCGCTCACTCTCAAAATGTCCTATATCAATTAGTGAGAGATTTATACTCATAGCCTCCATGGCATCGTGATATTTCACATCTCCAGTTAAAAAGCAATCTGCATCTATGGATTTAAGAAGTGAACATCCTGAACCTGTTGTAAGTGCTACTCTTTTTACTCTTGATGAACTTTTTACACATTTTGCATGTGGAAGTCCAAAAGCTAAAGCCACTTTTTTTGCAAAACTATCAAAATCTTCATCAACATCAAGATAAGCTACAAAACCATCTTTTTGCGCTATTTCATAACCTAAAATCTCAGTTGCTACATATTCATTTAGATGCGTTTGGTCAAAATTTGTATGCATCGCAATATTTGAAATGTTTTTTTGTATCATTTTTTGGATGAGATTTGCAGGGTATTTGCTAAATTCTAACTGTTTAAGTCCACCAAATATAAGTGGATGATGGGTTATAAGAAGAGTCCCCTCTTCCATGGAATCTATCAAAGCCTCATCAACATCGATGCTCAGCATTATCTTTTTAACCTCTTGGTTGAAGTCTCCTAAGAGAAGTCCTGAATTATCCCATGATTCTTGGAGCTCAAATGGCGATAAGTTATCTAAAAATTCATATATTTGCGATATTTTCATCTAAAGCTTCTCCAGTTCCTCTTTAGCTTCTGCAAAGTCCGCATTAAGCTCTAGTGCCTTTTTATACATCTCTTTTGCTTCATCAATATGTTTCATATCTACTAAAAGATTTCCAAAGTTATAGTAAGTTATAGGATTATTTGCATCTATGTCTAAAGATGCTTCAAGCTGAAGTTTAGCAGAGGCAAACTCACCTCTTTTTCTATATATAGATGCCATTGAATTATGGATATATTCATTATTTTTATCTACTTCAAGAGCTTCTTTATAGTAGTTTAATGCCTCATCATTATCATCTATTTGTTGAAGGATATAACCTATTTTAAAGAGTGTATCTGGGTTGTTTGGCTCTTTTGCATTAGCTTCTATAAGTAACGCTAACGCCTTTTGATAGTTTTTTTGCTCATAAGCCTCGTCTGCCTTTGCTATCAAAGCTTCTGGGTCAAATGGAGAGAATGTTTTAGCAGTTTTTTGCTCACTTTGATTTATGCGGTTTGTGTTGTCATTTTTTTCTTCTGGGTCTTGAAGCGTTTGAACATGTTGAAAGATTCTATATGCAAAAAAACCTGAAGCAAGTAGCATTAAGAGTTGTAGTGTTGTCATGTTTATTTTTCCTTAATTTTATTTCACAAAATTCAAAACAAGTTTTTGTTTAACAGCTCTATCAGCTGGAGTGGATCTACTTGCTCTGATGCTACTCTTGCACTGAAGTGAAGATGCGGACCTGTCACTCTTCCGCTATTGCCTGATAAGCCAATAGTCTCGCCTCTTTTTACCTCTTGGCCTTTTTTTACATCAAACTTACTCATATGAAAATAACAGGTGTAGATGCCATGCCCATGGTCGATGACAACACTTCCGCCTGAGTAAAATCTATCTTCAACTAGGGCTACAACTCCATCATTGCTCGCAACTATTGGAGTTCCAACACTTGCCCTATAGTCAGTCCCACTATGATAGCCTTTTAGGGTGTCGTTATAGACTCTAGCCTTTCCAAACTCGCTAGTTATCTTGCTTTGCATCGGAGCTATAAACTTAGATGAGATATAGCTCTTTGGAGTTGAAGTATTATAGACTTCCATAGCCTCTGCATACTCTTTTTCTGCTCTTTGTTTATCTTTTTGGCTTAACGTGACTTTTGATTGTTGTACTTTTAATGTCTCTTTTTTGTAAAGCCCATCTTTTACTTCTAAGGCTACTGTTTTACTCATCTCTTTTGCATCTTGCTTATAAAAGAGTTTTATAGTTTTGTTGGATGGTTTTTCATAATAACTGATGGGAATAAGAGCGTAATATTTTTTTACATCTACTGGATGCTCGTAAACTTTGTACTCTTTTTTATCTAGGATAAGTTTTTCATACAAAACCCCATCTTTCTTTTCAAACTCCAAAAAGATTGTCTTCCCATTTGCAACGCTTTGCTCTGGCATCTCTATACAAAAGAGCGTAGATGCAAAGAGCAAAAAGAACATTAGATATCTCATTTATACTCCTTAATGGCTCTTTGAACATCTCGCTTCATATCTTTTTGTTTTAAATCTTCTCTCTTGTCATGGAGCTGTTTACCCTTTGCTATAGCAATTTGGATTTTTACTAAATTTCTTGCATTAAAGTAGAGTTGCAAAGGCACAATTGTGTATCCATCTCTCTCTACTGCTTTTCTTAGCTTTAGTATCTCTTTTTTATGCAAAAGCAATTTTCTATTGCCTCGCTCTTCATGAGTGTAGTAGTGATGAGTGGTCTCTAGTCTTCCTATGTGAGCATTAAAGAGAAATGCTTCGCCTTTTACAAAACGAATAAAACTATCCTTTAGATTTACTCTATTTGCGCGGATGCCTTTTACTTCACTTCCACTCAAGACTAAGCCTGCTTCAAATTTCTCTTCTAAAAAGTAATCAAAATAGGCTTTTTTATTTTTTGCTATGGTCTCGCCCATAATTAATTTTCCTTTTTTAAAATATATTTTTGATATCTTATCATCTATTATTAAAGC
>JAVEST010000164.1:0-3595 GCA_034006465.1 Sulfurimonas sp.
CTAGCAATCCTTTTCTACGAGGTTCATCGTGGAGAACGCCATTGGCTAGCGTTCCTAAAAACCTCGCTTCCTAAAGAGATGCTAGGCTTTAAAGTTTATCAAGATTTTCCTATTACCCTAAAAAAACTACTCCCACTTCCACTAAAGTGGAATCCTGCTCTATAGTGCTCTTTTAACTCTTTATACTCTTGCATAGCAGGTTTAAAAAGGTCATTTGCTTCATCTATACTCATACTTTGTAAGATCTCTAGCGAACTTTTGTTTTTTAACTCGTAAGCTCTAAATCCATCTATAGGATCATAAAAATTTTCTCTATAACTCTTGTAAACTTTTGGGGTGCTAATCTCTACTTTTGGAGTATATATCTCAAACTCTAACAACTCTTCTTTAAACTCTTCGACTATTTCGCCAACACCGCTAACATTTGCACTACCGTAGCCATAAACAAAAAAAGCGACATCTGCACCAACTCTTGAGCCGATTTTTGCTAGTTCGTTATTACTAAGTCCAAGATGCAAAACTTCATTGCACATCTTAAGGTAGGTTGCCCCGTTGCTACTTCCGCCACCTAGCCCTGCAAATGTTGGGATATTTTTATCTACTTTAATGGCGTATGTTTGCATTAGTTTTTCTAGTGATTCTGAAGACGTTGCATCTAGGAGTGCTTTATAGGCTTTATATATGGTGTTTTGTTCTGTGGCACAAGAGAAGTCACCTATAATTTCAAACCCATCTCTTGTTTTAGGAGCAAAAGAGAGTTCATCATAAAGAGTATCAACTCTCATAAAACGAGATATTATCTCATGGTAGTTCTCTCTTTTTCCTGTTATTTTTAAAAAGATATTTACTTTTGCATAGGCTTTGTAAATCTTCATTTTTTTACTTTTTTAAAATCTTACTAAGGAAATTCAAGCCAGTTGTATTTTGCTCTTTTGAAGCTGCTATATTTGAATATCTTACATCTTCTATAAGTTCACTTCTGATTATGTCTATATCTCGTGGAGCATCTATGCCAAGCTTTACAACGCCCTTATCTATAGATATAACTTTTATACTTATATTGTCGCCAATGATAATCGACTCATCTAGTTTTCTAGCTAATACTAACATGTGTATATCCTGCCTAGTTCATATTTGACACTTTTTTCTACTATGTTTATAATAGATATATTATCACCATTATCAAGCCAATAGTATCCATCTTCTTGCATCTGTAAATCTTCTATAGCAAGAACTCTTCCATATTTGATATTATCATAATCCCCTGAGTAGAAATTTTGAGGAATATTTAGCGATTTTTTAATATCAAGAGCCTTTTCATCTTCATAAACAAACTGCCCCTCGCTCAGCCTCTCTAGGGCACTAAGGCTACCATGAGTCACTCCCAAGCTTTGAGCTATGATTCGTCCAAGTGATCGGATATAAGTGCCTTCAGAGACAACTGCTTCAAAAGTCACAAAAGGATGACAATAACTTATAAGCTTTGTCTCATAGATGCTAGAGTTGATTTTATTAAGTGCGAATTCTCTGCCAGCTCTAGCTAAATCATACGCTCTCTGTCCATTTATGCGTTTTGCACTAAAGATAGGCGGTTCATACTCTAAGTCACCCTTTAATGATTCTATGGCCTCTCTAACTCTTTTTTCATCAAGTTCGTCTATTGTATCAACACTCTCTATCATCTCAGTATCTAAAGAGGCAGATGCAGCACCTAGCCAAAGGGTAGCACGGTAGCTCTTTGGAGTTTTATTTAAAAAGCGAAAAAGCTTTGTATGTGAGCCAAAACCTACAAGTAAGACGCCTTTTGCAAAAGGGTCGAGTGTTCCTGAAAAACCTGCTTTTTTATCTTTATATTTTCGTTTTAATTTTGAGAGAAAAAAGTTTGAACCAATCCCTGCAGGTTTATACGCTACAAAGAGTCTATTCATAGTCTCTCTACAAAAGATGCAAGTATGTCTCTTTTTGTGCCTGCAAAATTTATATTTAGCTTAAATTCTCTTCCACTCTTTGCCACACCAGTTACTCTACCAGTTCCAAATACTTTATGACGAACTAAATCACCCTTTTTAAAAGCTGTGTTTTTTTCTAACTTTAGTGAACCCTCACAAAGTCCAGATTCATTGAAAAACCTACTTTTTTCTAAATCACTTCTTCTGCCCTTATAAAATCTACTTAGTGCGTGTGAAAGAGTAAGAGTCTCTTTTGCCCTTGTAAAAGATACATATCCGAGTCTTCTCTCTTCTTCTAAATCACTCCCCTCTCCCACAAGAGGTAAAAAGCCCTCTTCAAGTCCTATGATAAAAATATGGTCAAACTCCAAACCTTTTGAAGCATGGATGCTCATCATATAGATGCTCTCGCCCTCCACTTGGTCTTGTTCACTTTGAAGTGTTAGCTCATTTAAAAACTCATCTAAACCTGATTCTGGAGATTTTTTAACAAAGTCACGAAAGAGTCCATAAAACTCATCCATATTTAAGACTCTCTCAGCCTCATCAACCATGCCTGCGTAGATATCTTTTAGCTTAAATGTCTCTTCTAGTACATCTATAAACTCATAAGTTGACTCAGTCGCAACTCGTGAAACCTCTTCGAGATTTTTTATAAAGTCTTTTAGCGTTTTTGCATTTTTTTTCTTTACTAAAGCTTCTAGTTCAGCTAGCGAAGCTGTTTTTATATACTCATAGATGGATGAAGATGCCCCGTGAGCTGCTAGTTCAATCTTCTCTACACTAGCTTTTCCTAAGCCTCTTTTTGGCTTATTTACAACCCTTTTAAAAGAAAAATCATCATGAAAATTTGTAATGATTCTTATATAACTTATAAGGTCTTTTATCTCAGCTCTATCATAAAACCTCAAGCCTCCAACTAACTTATAGGCAATCCTAGAGCGGTTTAGTCCCTCTTCTATAGAGCGGCTCAAAACGTTGACGCGGTAGAGTATCGCTATGTCGTTTGGTCTTACTCCTGAGTCTAGGAGATTTTTTATCTTTGTGGCTATCTTTCTTGCCTCTTCATTTTCATCATAAGAGTTGAGTATTGCTACATCCTCGCCTGCACCTCTAGTTGCTATTAGTTTTTTGCCTAGTCTTGAGCGGTTATGCTCTATTAGTGCGTTTGCAACTTTAAGGATTGGCTCTTTTGAGCGGTAATTATTTTCAAGTTTAAAAACAGATGTGCCTATAAAATCTTCATGAAACTCCATGATATTTCTTATATTTGCACCACGCCAACCATAGATGCTCTGGTCATCATCTCCAACTACGCAGATATTGTTATGTGAGGTACAAAGTTTTTGTAGCAACTTTAGTTGCAACTCATTTGTATCTTGGTACTCATCTATCATGATATAGTTATATTTTTTAGATGTAGCCTCTGCAAGCTCAGGATTTTCATCTAAGAGTCTGTATGTAAGTGCGATAAGGTCGTCAAAATCAACTAAATTGTTCTCTCTTAGATAAGTTTCATACTCTTCATAAATCTT
The DNA here is from genome assembly GCA_034006465.1 of Sulfurimonas sp. GTDB lineage: Bacteria > Campylobacterota > Campylobacteria > Campylobacterales > Sulfurimonadaceae > Sulfurimonas. The sequence continues at coordinate 3,485 of JAVEST010000164.1, forward strand.
CGCAATCTGCTGATAGTTAAAAAATTCGGCTTGTTTGTAGGCATCATCTGGGGTAAGAAGTGAGTTTTTATATCTTGAAATTTCGCTCGCTATAAGAGGAGTTGGAATCTC
>JAVEST010000092.1:0-8171 GCA_034006465.1 Sulfurimonas sp.
TTAAAGTTTGCAAGGTTTTTGGAAGCGACGCTTTTAGGAATGCTAACCAATGGCATTCTCCACGATGAGCTTCGCACTTTTAGGCTTTTTATCAAAGGCTCTTTTTGGGTAGTGCATACCAAATATCCCCTCTTTAGTATCAAATAAAGATATTTTGCTACAATATCGCAACTATATTTGTAAAATATTTAAGGAAACCTAATGTTAAATGAAATCTACAACTCGTGTGAAGCAAATATGAAATCAGGCATAGAACATATGCTAAGAGATTTTAAAACACTAAGAACAGGTAAGGTTACAACTTCTGTTTTAGACAACGTGAAAATCGACTATTATGGAACTATGACTCCAATTGATCAAGTAGGCTCAATCATAGCGGCAGATGCAACAACTATCGTTGTAAACCCTTGGGAAAAACAACTACTAAGTAGCATCGAGAGTGCTATCTCCGCTGCAAATGTTGGAGCAAATCCCAACAATGATGGTGAACAAATCAAACTATTTTTTCCAGCTATGACGGTTGAGCAAAGACAAGACTCTGTAAAGAAGATGAAAGGTATGGGAGAAAATGCAAAAGTCTCTATAAGAAATGATAGAAAACATGCAAACGACCAAATTAAAAAACTTGAAAAAGACAAAGAAGTGACTCAAGATGAGTCAAAATCTGCTCAAGAAAACATTCAAAAAATTACTGACAAGTACATAACAAGCATCGACAACATCGTAAAAGATAAAGAAGCTGAAATACTAAAGGTTTAACACGCCAATTCCCCACAATAAGAGCCTCTATATCTTTGAGGCTCTTGTAACCACTTTAACCATTAGGAAGTAAAATGAATATCAAAAAAATATATATGGATGCAGATGCCCTACTAGAAGGACATTTTAAACTAAGTAGTGGAAATCACTCACAGTATTACTTGCAATCAGCAAAGGTTTTAGAGGATCCTAAAACAGCTAAGCTTTTAGCCCAAGCACTAGCAAAAGAGATTAAAGAGAGTGGTCTTAAGATTGACACTGTTTGTGCGCCTGCACTCGGTGGACTTATAGCTGGTTTTGCACTTGCGACTGCACTTGATGTCCGTTTTATTTTTGCTGAGAGAGTCGATGGCGTTATGTCTATGCGAAGAGGATTTGAGGTAAGTAAAGGCGAGAGAGTTTTGATGTGTGAAGATATCATTACAACAGGTGGCTCTGCTATGGAAGCAGCGGCTGTTGTAGAGAGTTTTGGTGGTGAGATTGTAGGCGTTGCAGCACTTGCAAATCGTGGTTTTTGCAGACGCCAAAACAGCACAGTAGAGACAAAGCCAAACTGTAAGCTTCCACAAAACATCCCTTTCTTTGCCTTAGAAGACTTTACATTTGTTATGTATGAACCAAATGAGTGCCCGCTTTGCAAAGATGGTTCTGAGGCTATAAAACCAGGAAGTCGTGGAAACTAAAGACCAAATATAAAGATGATGCGCTTTTGAGTGCATCATCATCTTCTTAACTTAGATAAAACTATAAACAACTACTTTTTTCCAATAATCCAGATGCTAAAATAAACAATTAGCTAATTTATTTAAGCTATAATCACTTTAAAATAAAATAATAATAGGTCAAAACAAGTATGGAAACACTCGATATTTATCTTCTTATCATTGCCTTTTTAACCCTCTTAAGTGTAATTGCAAGCAAACTCTCAAATACCTTTGGAGTTCCTGCTCTGTTTATATTTTTAGGCCTTGGGATGCTTGCTGGCTCAGATGGGTTGCTAGGAATTCAATTTGATAATGTAGAGATTGCACGGAGTGTAGGTACGGTTGCTCTGATATTTATCCTTTTTGGTGGAGGATTTGACACTACTTGGAAAGCAATAAAGCCTGTTTTAAAAGAGGGAGTTATCTTAGCAACTCTTGGAGTTGTTTTAACAGCACTAGTTGTAGCAGTCGGAGTCTATTTTTTATTTGACTTTACTTTTTTAGACTCCTTACTATTGGGTGCTATTATCTCTTCTACCGACGCTGCTGCGGTCTTTGCTATACTACGAGCTAAAGGAATCAACCTAAAGAAAAAGTTGGCTCCTCTTTTAGAACTAGAATCAGGAAGCAACGACCCTATGGCTATTTTCCTGACTATTGCTATATTACAAATTATTCTTTTACCACAACTTCCCTCTGTAGGGGAGTGGTTATTAGAGTTTTTCATGCAGTTTCTTATTGGTGGAGCGCTTGGGTATCTTTTTGGGATTGCACTTCCTATGATTCTAAATCGAGCTCATTTGAGCTTTTATGGGCTATACCCAGTTCTTACTATCGGATGGATTTTACTACTATTTGCAAGTAGCTCGATGCTAGGAGGAAACGGTTTTTTAGCTGTTTATTTAGCAGGAATTGTTGCCAACACTAAAGAGTTTGTTCATAAAAAAAATCTGGTGGGATTTCACGATGGCATCTCATGGATTATGCAAATCACCGTCTTCTTGGTTCTAGGCTTACTTGTCTTTCCTTCTGAACTTCCAGATGTTGCATTGTCAGCTTTAGCCATTGCATTTTGGTTAATGTTTGTTGCAAGACCTTTGGGCGTATTTTTAAGTATGTCTTTTAGCAAGTTTCCTTTTAAAGATAAGCTTTTTATCTCATGGGTCGGGCTTAGGGGTGCTGTTCCTATTGTCTTAGCGACATACCCATTTGTTGAAAATTTTGAGCACTCTCGTTTGATTTTCAATCTAGTTTTTTTCGTTGTTTTGACATCTATTTTGATTCAAGGGACATCTTTACCATATGTTGCAAGGTGGCTAAAAGCAGAAGCTTATAAAAATGAAAAAGATGAGTCGGTAGTCTCTTCTCCACTTTTATATAAAACTTTAAGACAGTTTTATATAAAAAAAGGCTCTCCTGTCATCCATAAAAGCATCATAGAACTTAACTTGCCACTAGATTTTTTAATCCTTCTGATTAAGCGCAATAATGAGTATATTAAACCAACAGGTTCTACACTACTTGAAGAGGACGATATGTTGCTCATTCAGTGTAACTCACAAAAGCGATATAACAAGATTTTAGCACAGCTATAAGCTCTAACTTATAGCTGAGTAGTTAATATTTTAATTTACAGCTCATCATCTTCTCTACAAGAACCTTGCCAATCTCAAGTTTAGAGTCCACCACAACTGTAATATCCAAATCTTGCAATGCTTTTATCTCTTGAAGTGATGATACTTTTACTATAAGATTTATATTTTTTGTATGCTTTAATACAGCCTCGCAAATAGCGCGCTTCTTGTCTATATTGTCTAGAGTTACAATAACTGCTACAGAGCTCTCTGCATTTAGTGCTTCAAGCATTGAGAGTTTTGACATATCTCCCAGATAGGCCTCTTTTCCTGCTTTTAGAGCCTCTTGAACATGTTTTGGAGAGTTATCAATAACTACATGAGGCGCATCTATGGCCTCTAGTTCTTTTGCAACAAACTTACCTATGATGCTGTATCCACAAACTATAACATGGTCTTTTCTTCTAGCAAACTCTTTGGTATCTATCGCTAAGTACTCTTCACGGGTAAAATAGTCAATAGATGTGCTAATTTTTGAGATAAAAAATGGTGTTACCATCATAGAAAATATCACAACAAGAACAAAAAGGGCCTCTAAGTCTTTTTCTAAAAGCCCACCATTAGATGCAACTGCAAAGATTACAAAAGAGAACTCTCCAACTTGAGAGAGTGCAAGAGCAGTCTTTAGTGAAGTGGCATGTTCACTTGTCAGACGAAGTAGGCTATACATGATAAGTGTTTTTACAATTAGCACAAGTATAAAGATGCCAAGTGTGAGCCAGAAATGGTTTACAAAGTACATAAAATCTATCTTCATTCCAACAATAATGAAAAAAGTTCCTAGTAAGATATCTTTAAATGGCGCTATATCAAACTCAACTTTATGATGGTACTTTGTCTCAGCTATAATCATCCCAGCTACAAAAGCACCAAGTGAGTAGGTAAAGCCAAAAAAAGATGCTAAAAGTGAGGCGCTAATAACTATAAAAAGTACCGAGCCCATAAAAAGTTCTTCTACTTCGCTTGAGGTAGAGAAGTGTAGAAGCCATGTCATAAGTCTTTTACCAATTACAAAAAGAAGTCCCACTACTATTACAGCACTTATGGCAGTATCTCTTAATATAACTGCCACGGAGCTATCACCACTACTTGTTAAAAAACTCAAAAGTATTAGAATTGGAATAACTGCAATATCTTGAAAGATGAGTATCCCTGTAGCTCTTTGGCCATAGGGCGTATATATCTCTTTTGAGGTCTTTAAGTAGCTTAGAACCACAGCTGTAGAAGAGAGTGCAAAGGCTAGCGAGAGGATAACAGCAGAAATAGTCTCCATGCTAAAGATAAAGTGAGCAATGGCAAAAACGACCGCTGCCGTCAAGCCAACTTGCAAGAAACCATTTAAAAATATCTCTTTTTTCATAGAGTTCATTTTATTTAGAGATATCTCAAGACCGATGGTAAACATCAAAAAAACAATACCAAACTCACCAATATGCTCTAATGTGCTAGATTCCTTCAGATATTGCAAATCAAAAGTATATACAAGAACAGTTCCTGTTAGTATATATCCGATAATTTGTGAAACTCCTAGGCGTTTTAATAGTAGGTTAAAAATTGTAGAGATACCTAGAGCCATTACAATATATAAAAGTGTTGCGTCCATCAAGAACCTTATAATAAATTTTTGCAATTATATAGTATCTTTTTTAAAAAGAGCTATAGAGACTTTAAGAGACTCTGTAATATAATCCGCGATTAAATTATTTTAAAATAGTCACTTTGCATCTCTTCTGTAAAAGAGTAGATGCCAGCCCTGTGACTAGCAAAATCAAAGACTATAAATTAGGAAAAAGCATGACAAAATATATTTTTGTAACAGGTGGAGTTTTAAGTTCTCTTGGAAAAGGGATAACTGCAGCTAGTGTCGGAACACTGCTTAAGCACTCTGGGAAAAAAGTAGGCATGCTAAAGATTGATCCCTACATAAACGTGGATCCTGGCACGATGAGTCCACTTGAACATGGTGAAGTTTTTGTCACAAAAGATGGGGCTGAGACGGACTTAGATATAGGAAACTATGAGAGATTTCTTGACACTTCATACTTAAAATCAAGCAACTTTACCACAGGTCAAGTCTACTCAAGCGTAATAGAGCGTGAGAGGGCTGGCGGCTACTTAGGGCAAACGATCCAAGTTATTCCTCATATAGTAGGTGAGATAGTAAACCGTATCAAGTTAGCTGGTGAGGGACATGAGATCTTAGTTGTAGAACTTGGTGGAACGGTTGGAGATATAGAAGGCTTGCCTTTTATGGAGGCTATTCGACAAATGAAACATGATGAAGAAGTTGTTGGTACTTTTTTCATCCATGTAACTCTTATACCTTATATAAAAGCCGCTGGAGAGATGAAGTCAAAACCTACTCAGCACTCAGTTCAAGAGCTTCGTCGCATCGGAATAACTCCACAGATGATTATTGCAAGAAGTGAGTTTCCTCTGCCAAAGACTTTTAAGAAAAAGTTAGCAATGAGCTGCGATGTCTCTCCAGATAGCGTTATTGAAGCTCTTGATGCTGCTACTATTTATGATATTCCTGTAACTTTTTTAAGACAAAATATCTTAAAACCTATCTCAAAAGAGTTAGATCTTGGAGAGTTAGATCCTGATATGGAAGAGTGGGACTCTCTAGTTAAGAAGATAGTTCAGCCAAAAGAGCGTGTAGTTATTGGCTTTGTTGGAAAGTATTTAGAACTAAAAGAGGCTTACAAATCACTAACAGAGTCACTTATCCACTCAGGTGCTCATCTTGATACTAGAGTAGATATAACTTGGGTTGATTCTGAAGAAGTTGAAGAGCGTGGAGCTGAGGCACTTCTTGGTGATTGTGATTCTATCTTAGTAGCTGGCGGTTTTGGAAACCGTGGAGTTGAGGGCAAGATAAAAGCGATAGAGTATGCAAGAGTTAACAAAGTTCCATATCTTGGCATCTGCCTTGGGATGCAACTAACACTTGTTGAGTACGCTAGAAATGTTTTAGGACTTGAGGGCGCAAACTCAGTTGAGTTTGATGAAGATACTCCGCATCCAATGGTATATCTTATAGACAACTTTTTAGACCAAAGCGGAAATGCACAGATAAGAACTCACAAATCTCCAATGGGCGGGACTCTTAGACTTGGAGAGTACCCATGTAACACAAAAGAGGGCTCAATTATCAGAGAAGCTTACAATGGCGAAAAAACTATATATGAGAGACATCGCCATCGTTATGAGGCAAACCCTGCTTATAGAGAACAACTTGAAGCGGCTGGAATGATTGTAACAGGCGAGTATGATGGACTAATTGAGAGCGTTGAGATAAAAGATCATCCTTGGTTTTTAGGTGTTCAGTTTCACCCAGAGTTCACCTCAAGACTTCAAACTCCAAACCCTTCGATACTCGCTTTTGTAAAAGCATCACTTGGTAGTGTTGAGTAGTACAACTCAAACATGAAAATACTAAATAAACAATCTCTCTTCGAGCTACTCTCTTGTCGCTTTGAGAGTGAAGATAAAAAACTCTCACAAATCCCAAATCCTGCACTTCTAAAAGATGCGCAAAAATCAGCAAAGAGAATTGCCGATGCCATAAGAGCAGGGCAAAAGATAACTCTTGTTGGAGATTACGATGTTGATGGGATAAGTTCTAGCGCTATCATGGTGGAGTTTTTTAAGCAAATTCCATATCCCTTAGATGCCATCATTCCAAATCGTTTTAGAGATGGTTATGGAGTTAGTCCTAACGTCTTAGAGAGAGTTGAAGCAGACCTTATTATCACAGTAGATAATGGCATAACAGCCCTTGAAGCCTCTCGCATCTGTAAAGAAAGAGGCATAGATCTTATCATCACCGATCATCATACACCAGGCGATAAACTTCCAGATGCTTTTGCAATAGTTGACCCAAAACTTGATGATTGTGAGTACCCTTTTAAAGAGATTTGTGGTGCTCAAGTAGCATGGTTGCTTTTGGCTTTAGTTAAAAAAGAGCTCTCTTTGAACATCGATATGAGAGAGTTTTTAGATATCTTAGCAATTGCTATTATCGCAGATATTATGCCACTCATTGATATAAACAGAACTCTTGTAAGAGAGGGTTTGAAAGTTTTAATGAACTCACAAAGACCAGCTTCCATCATCATTAGAGACTTTTTAAACAAGTCTAGCATCTCCTCAGAAGATATAGCTTTTCAAATAGCCCCTCGCATAAACTCCGCTGGAAGACTCGAAGATGCATCTATCGCACTAGAATTTTTCACAGCCCCAACTTTGCAAAAAGCTTATGAGCAGTTTGAAAAACTCTCACTTTTAAATGAGCTTAGAAAAGAGACAGAACAAGAAGCTACAGGTGAGGCTATGCTAGAAGTTAATGAAGAAGATAGCATTATTGTCGTAGCAAGTGAGAATTGGCATGAGGGAGTTGTAGGCATCGTTGCATCTAGACTTGTTGATAAGTTTGCAAAACCTGCCATCGTTTTAAACATCAAAGATGGCGTGGCAAAGGGCAGTGCTAGGAGCATCGGAGAGGTTAGCATCTATGAACTAATTAAGGCTAATGAACACTTGTTAACTAAGTTTGGTGGGCATAAAATGGCAGCTGGTTTAGGGCTGATGGAGCAAGATATTGACTCTTTTAGAGTAGCCATCAACAAGAGTGCATCCTCAATTCCTGCAGATGATTTTATAGCAAAAGATGAAGTACTTGGCATCTTAGATGCTGAGGATATTGACTATGACCTATTAAACCTCTTAGAGAGTTTTGAGCCTTTTGGTGAAGCAAACAATCGTCCTAGTTTTTTACTCAAAGATGCAGAGGTTGTAGATATAAAACTTATGGGAAGCGATAACTCTCACTCTAGGATAACTCTTAGACAATATCCACATCAAACAAAAACCATACAAATTATAGCCTTTAGAACTATCTTAGAGATGCCAAAAAACAGAAAACTCACATGCAGCTATAGAGTGAGTAAAAATGAATATAACAACAGAGTCTCTACCCAACTACTTCTAAATAAGCTATACTTTTAATCGGAAGCTCTGTTTTTAGAAGCTTCGCCTGAATGACTTACGAGGTTAAAACCTCGCTTCCAAA
>JAVEST010000095.1:0-7406 GCA_034006465.1 Sulfurimonas sp.
ATGAGCTTCGCTGGAATGGCTAGTTAAGTAAAACCTAGGTTCCAAAAGGGGTGGAACTTTACTATTTATATGTAAAGCTTCATCGGTTTAGCCCATATAAAATGGATTTACAAGGAGTATCTCTTTTATGCAAGACATATCATTTGAGACTTTTCTTTTTGCCTTTATGCTCACTTTTTTAGCAGGGATATCTACTTCAATAGGTGCCGTTTTGGCATTTTTCTCCAAAAAAAATAACTACACAATACTCTCCATCGGCATGGGCTTTTCTGCAGGTGTAATGATTTATGTATCTTTTATGGAGATTTTGCTTAAATCAAAAGAGTCTTTTACAGAGATTTACTCAAGTCCTGTTCTAGGGGAATCTTTAGCTGTTTTATGTTTTTTTGTCGGAATCATATTAACCGCTTTTATCGACAAGATGATTCCAGAGGATGTAAATCCACATGAGACCAAAAGTAGCAATGATTTACTAGAGTTAAAAGCTGATACCAAAGCCTCTCTTATACGGGACTCTACACTTAAACGAACGGGGATTTTTACCGCTCTTGCCATCGCTATACATAACTTTCCTGAGGGTTTTGCAACTTTTGTATCTGCACTAGAGAGCCCGAGCATCGGCGTGACCATAGCTTTTGCAATAGCTATTCATAACATTCCAGAAGGTATGGCGGTGTCTCTACCTATCTACCATGCAACAGGAGATAAAAAAAAGGCCTTTTGGTATGCAACTCTCTCAGGTTTAGCTGAACCTGTTGGCGCACTTATTGGATTTTTCCTTATTTTTCCGTTTATGGGAGATGCAACGCTTGGCATCACCTTTGGGATTGTTGCGGGAATTATGGTCTATATCTCATTTGATGAACTTCTCCCAGCTGCGAGAGTTTACGGCAACGCACACACAACAATAGTTGGCATCTCTCTTGGCATGCTTGTTATGGCACTTAGTCTTATCATATTTCAGTTAGTATAAAAGAGGGCTGCTTTATATGCTTGTAGATGTAAACAAACCGACAATTTTTTTATTTACAGATGCTAGCGCAGACCCCAAAACAAAAATCGGTTACGGCGCTTATCTGCTTTTAGACAAATCTAACCTTGAGTCTCCTCTCTCTAAACTTAAGGTTAATATTAAAAGATTTGAAAACACAAGCTCTTCTAAATTAGAACTAGAAACTCTTTTGTGGGCGTTGCAGGAAATACCTATAAAGGATTCTAAGATAGTGATATATACAGATTGTCAAAATATCATCAGTCTGAAAAAAAGAGAAGATGGGTTAAAAAAGAGTAACTTCATGACCAAAAAGGGAACTCTTTTAGCAAATCATGAACTTTACAAAGAATTTTACAAATTTACTGATCTTTATGAGTGCAATTTTATAAAAGTAAAAGGGCATAAAAGGGGTGAAGAGAAAAACAGGATAGATAACTACTTCACTCTTGTAGATAAAGAATCAAGAGAAGCGCTAAGAAAAAACATGAAAGCAATTGCAAGTTAATAACTCTATAGCAAAAATCTAATTATAAGTAAAATTTATATTTTAACAAACTACTGATAATGCTATATTAACTTTTGTTACATAAAAATAGTTAATATCACAAGATTATCACACAATATGTTACAAATTTGTAACTTTCTACATAATTTTTCCCATTTACTAGTCATTTACGCACCAAATCTGATAGAATTTAGAGAATTTAAAACACAAGGGGATTTTATGAAAAAAATCATTGCGCTTTCAACGGTTGCTTTTTTAAGTACAGCTCTTTATGCAGATGCAGCGATGCAAAAGCAGATAGACGAACTAACTAAAAAGCTCGAAGTTATGGAAAAGAAACAAGATAGAAATATACAAAAGATTGGTGAAGTTAATGCATTAGCTGCTAAGGACAATATCAAGTTTGATGTTGATTTTAGAACTTCTTACGATAACCTACAGTATAAAACAGCAAGTGGTCAAAAGTATAAAAACGATGGACTATATTCAAACCGTTTATGGCTAGGTATGGGTTACGCTCCTACTGATACTATGGTTTTTAAAGGTCAACTAGCTTATCATAAAGCTTTTGGTGCAGCTGCAAATAGCTCATCTGGCATGCCTCAAAGAGGAATGGGTTTTGATACTTTTGACTGGATCTCAAGTGAAGCTCTAAATGATGATAAACTAAGAGTTAGAGAAGTTTACTGGTTGTGGACTCCTACTGTTGGTAGCTTTCCTATGACTGTAAGTGTTGGTCGTCGTCCATCTACTGGTGGCTATCTTGTTAACCTAAGAGATGATGACACTTCAAAATCTCCTATGGGCCATGTTATAAACATGGAGTTTGATGGTGCAAGTGCTGGTGTTTCACTAGATAAATTTGTAACTGGTATGAACTTTAAGCTTTGCCTTGGTCGTGGTTTAACAAATGCTAAATCATGGGCAAATCAAGCGGATTCAGCGACTCAAGTTAATATGCAAACACCTACATCACCAAACTACATCAAAGAAGATGGTGCTCTTGACACTATCGATATGGCAGGTTTTATCTTTGTTCCATATGATGATGGTCAATATGCAGTATCTACTACATGGTACAGAGGATTTAATGTTCCTGGTCTAACATATGGTGGCTCAACAAACCCAGCTAATCCAGCTGCTCCTCACATAATGGCGCTAAAAACTGTTGGTGATATGGATGGTATGGCTATCTCTGCTAAGGTAGAGGGTATTGGTGATGGCATCAATGATTTCTTAGATGGAACTACACTTTTTGCATCTTTTGCAGCATCTATAACTCATCCTGACAATATAACATCTCATATGACACCTATGGGACCTGTTCTAGCATCAACTATGCTTGGTAGTGCGGATAGTGAAACTGGTACATCTTTCTGGCTTGGTGCTCAGATACCAAACTTAACTGGTGGTAAATTTGGACTAGAGTATAACCATGGTTCTAAGTACTGGAGACCATTTACTTATGGTGAAGATACTATGATTGGTTCTAAGCTAGCTGCTCGTGGTGATGCTTATGAAGCTTACTGGACTCAGCCACTTATAAAAGATGTGTTTTCTATGCAAGTTAGATATACATATATAAAGTATAAGTACACAGGTTCAGATGGTTTCTTTGGAGATGGCGGAACACCTATGACTATGTCAGAAGCTCAAGGGATGGGAATGGATCCTGTTGAAAAAGCACAAGATATTCGTGTTTATTTCAGATATAGATATTAAAAAATGTTAAGAAGCTAGTTTTCTAGCTTCTTAATTTCTACTCAAAAAAATCTATTTAGACTTATAATTATTATAATTTTACCCCTCAAATACCCCTATTTAGAACGATTTTGTCACTTTTATTTTAGAAAATAAAAGATGCTAAAAGTAAACACATTGTCACACAAATATGATATATCACACTAAAGTTACAAACTTAAAGCTTATTTAAAAAAAAATTAAGCCTCAAACTTGTACAATCTTCATATTATCAAAACTTAGGGGAAGTAGTATGAAAAGAAACGAAATCTTAGAAGAGATTCTAAATGAAGTAGATAAGCATCCAGAGATAATGTCTCGTCGTGAAGCTTTAAAATATTTAAGTGTGTCTCCAATGGCTGCATCTATCTTAGCCGGTGCTACGATTGGTGCTACATCGGCAAGTGCATCTAGTGTAAAAGGCAAAATTGTTATCGTTGGTGGTGGTCTCTCTGGTATGAGTACAGCTGCAAGACTTAACAATACTATATCAAACGCTGATATCACTGTAATAGAGCCAGATCCAACTTCAGTATCTTACCAACCTGGTCAAACACTTATAGGTGCTGGTGTGTGGGATGCGAAAGATATCACATATAACAGAGATGAATTTGTACCAAGCGGGGTTAAGCTAATAAAGGGGAGCGTAACTTCTTTTGATCCACAAAACAACACTGTAACAGTAGATGGTTCACAAGTAGTATCTTATGACCAACTAGTTATTGCTACTGGTCTTATGCTTAACTACGGAGCTGTTAAAGGCCTAGATGGTGTTATCACTTCGTCAGGTGCTGATAATTCAGTTGTTAAAAATAGCGCTATGGGTAAAGATGGTCTTCACACTGCTTACTATAGAGATGGGGCAACTGCAATGTGGAAGGGCATGCAAGAGCTAATAGCTAAAGCTAAAGCTCACAAAGGTCCAGAAAAACTACAAGCACTATTTACAAACCCTAACACTCCTATCAAGTGTGGTGGTGCACCAATGAAGATGATGTATCTTACAAACTCACGCCTAGAAGAGGCTGGTGTTAAAGATAAAGTTGATTTAACTTTCTATACGAATGGTGGAGCTTTATTTGGTATCAAAGATTATCACAATGCTATAGTTCAACAGTTTAAGGACAGAGATTTCAAATGGCACTACAGCCATAACCTTATAGAAGTAGATGCTGCAAGCAAAATTGCCGTTTTTGACCACCACTGGCAAGAAAAAGGCGAGTTTGATGAGGACTTAGAAGAGTACACAATGGTAACTAAACATGAGAGAGTTGAAGTTCCATATGACTTTATGCATGTTACTCCTCCTATGAAAGCTCCTGACGAAGTTGGTAACTCAGATGTTGGTTCAGATAAAGGTTGGGTTCCAGTAGATAAAGAGACTCTAAAGCATGTTAAGTATGACAATGTTTGGTGTTTAGGTGATGTTGCTGCGATTCCAATGGGTAAAACTGGTGGTTCTGCTCGTAAGCAGTACGCTGTACTAGTGGATAACATGGTTGCTGCGATGGAAGGTAAATCACTTCCAAGTAAGTATGATGGTTATACTGTTTGTCCTCTAATTACAAGCATTGGTACTGTTATGCTAGCTGAGTTTAACTGGGCATCTGCGCCTGCTGGAAGTGGTGTAAACGCTAGATCATTCCCACTTGATCCGACAAAAGAGAGATGGATATGGTGGTTACTAAAAGTCTATGCACTAAAACCTATGACTATCCACGGTATGCTCTCAGGTAGAGCGTAAACTTATTTTAAAGTGAGACTAAGTTCTCGCTTTAAAACCGCAATAATGATAAAAACCATATCACTTAATGTTACACTATCTTTAAAAAGTATAGATTAGTTTTATAATATATATTAGATTTATATTATCTTAGTTAAAATGTACGAATCAAACAAGGAGTCACAATGAATAAAATCGTAAAAGTTGCACTAGCTGCAATGATAATGCTAGGAATGAGTTCTGTAACGCTAAGTGCAGATGTTGCAAAAGGGCAGAAGCTATATCTTAAAAAGCTTAAAAAAGCTTGTGATATGAATGGTGCTAAAATGGCAGCTCAACACTCTCAATATGAGTGGGAAACTTTCAAAAATGAGGGTAAACTAGCAGATCAATTGAAAAAAATGTGTCCTAGTGCTTCAGACGACGCTTTACAAGAGAAATATTTAGAGCATTATTATGATTTCTTCCATGAGTATGCTAACGACAGTGGTAACGTACCATCTTGTTAATTTAACTTTTGAGTCACTCTTTGTGGCTCAAATCCTCCTGCATCTGTAGCTTCAGAATTCGAAACACCCTCTATAAAATAAACCTAAGACATCATCAGTGAAATAAGACCTTCTTTTGCTTCTTCATAAGTAGTTTGCACTGTAGAAGACTGAGACATAAACTTCTCCATTCCATCTTTTTTACTAATAGCTTCGTCAAGCTCTTTATCGGTGCCCTTCACATAAGCCCCAATACGTATAATCATCTCATTCTCTTTTAAAAGTGTATAGAGTCTTCTATATTTCATAACTGCTTGCAAGTGCTCTTTTGAGATGATATCATTCATAACCCTAGATGCAGAGTTTAGTATGTGAATAGGTGGATATATACCAAAGTCAGTCATTTCGCGAGAGAGTACTATATGTCCATCTAAAATAGAGCGTGATTGATCTGCTATTGGATCACTCATATCATCTCCTTCTATCAAAACAGTAAAAAAAGCTGTGATAGAGCCTTTACCATCTTCTTTTCCAGCCCTCTCCATTAGTTGAGGAAGAAGAGTAAGGGATGATGGTGGATAGCCTTTTGAGGTTGGCGGCTCACCTAGAGCTAGACCAATCTCTCTTTGAGCCATAGCAAATCTTGTAACAGAGTCCATAATAAAAAGCACATCTAAGCCCTTGTCTTTAAAAAATTCAGCAACACTCATAGCAGAAAAGGCACCATACTTACGCATAAGTGGCGAATCATCTGAAGTAGCTACTATGATTACTGTATTTTCTAAATCTCCACCTAGATTTTTCTCTATAAATTCTGGAACTTCTCTACCACGCTCCCCGATAAGGGCAACTACCTTTATCGGTGCATTTGAGCCTTTTACTATCATGCCCATAAGTGTCGACTTTCCAACTCCACTTCCTGCAAAGATGCCAAGCTTTTGACCTTTTCCGCAGGTTAAGAGACCATCTATACTTTTTACACCAACACTAAATATCTCATCTATCATGCCTCTCTTCATCGCTGCAATTGGAGCTTTTATGATAGGCGACATTTTTTTTGAGTTTATTTCTCCCTTGCCATCTATCGGATGCATAAAAGGATTGACTACTCTACCTAGTAATGACTCATCCACTGGAATATTCATACCAGATTGATCTAAAAAGACTCTATCTCCTGAGCAAAAACCCTCTACAAAGCTAAATGGAGTTATATGAAATATGACGCCATCTATTTCTGTGACCATTCCAACACTCTCTTGTGTAGTCGTATTTGAGACTATTTTAACCATATCTCCAATACTTACACTCAAGCCTTTTGCAGTAATAAGGGTTGCATTGATTTTAATAACCTCACCAAAGGCTACTGAGTAGTTCTTTGAAGAGATTTTGGATTTGAGGGATTTAAATGGCATGTGATGCCCTTTTTTTAGTATCTAGTACCTGTAGGTGAGTTTATCAAAGAGAAGAACTCACTTCTTGTTTTTTGATCTTTTTTAAAAAGACCTCGCAAGGCTGAAGATGTTGTAGTAGAGTTAATCTTCTCAACTCCTCTCATCTCCATACACATATGACGAGCTTGTATCACAACTGCTACACCTTTTGGTTTTATAGTATCCATTATAGCATCTGCAATCTGCTCAGTTAGTTGCTCTTGTATCTGCATACGACGAGCAAAAACATTTACTACTCGTGGTATTTTAGAGAGTCCAACAACTTTTCCATCAGGAATGTAAGCAACATGAACGCGACCTATAATAGGCAGAAGATGATGTTCACAAGTTGAGTAAAACTCTATATCTTTTAAAAGTACCATCTCATCATTCGAGCTTGTAAAAAGAGCCTTCTCTAGGATGGCTTTTGGATCTTCTTTGTATCCGCCATATATAAACTCATATGCTTTTCTAACCCTAGCAGGTGTGGCTTTTAAGCCTTCTCTCTCTGGATCTTCATCTACAT
>JAVEST010000037.1:0-15662 GCA_034006465.1 Sulfurimonas sp.
TAAAAAAACTAAAACCGTTTGATTGCAAGATTTGATCGTAAATTTTTACATCATGAAGTCTTAGCTGACTTGCAAAGGCGCCATCAGCATTGTTCTCTACTACTATGATGTGAGAAAAACTCTCAAGTACACTCAACTGCTCCTTTGAGAGCGGATAAACCCATGCAAAATGAACTTGCGTCAAACGAGGGTTATTAAGGTTTTGCAGGACTTCAAAGATAGCGCCTTTAGTTGAGCCCCAACCGACAATAGCAATATCTCCATCTCCAAGAACTTCAGGTGCGACTATCTCTTTTATAAGCTCATCATATTTGCGAGCTCTTTTTGCAACCATCTTCTCTCGCATCTTGTAGTCTTCTGTAATCTGCCCTCTCTCATCATGCTCATCACTCACCGAGCATATCAGCCCATCTCCAAACCCAGGAACTCCTCTTGGGCTTATGCCATCTTTAGCATCTGTGTATCGCTCATACTCTTTTTCTGTCTTTACTATATATCTGCGCTGCTCATAAGATGCGAAGTCAATATCTTCTACCATAGAGACTGTATCTGCTAGATATTGGTCACTCAAAAAGATAACAGGAGTCTGAAATCTATCAGCCAACTCAAATGCAAGATAACCGAAATCTACACTCTCTCTTAAACAGCCAGGTGCTAAAACCACGCGCGCAAATGGGCCATGCCCAGAGTAGATAGCCAGGTTTAAATCACCCTGCTCGCTTCTTGTAGGAAGCCCTGTTGCGGGTCCTGGTCTTTGAGCTAGATATATCACAGCGGGAGTCTCTGTCATGCCAGATAAACTCAAAGCTTCACTCATCAGAGCAAAACCTCCACCAGATGTTGAAGTCATTGCTCTAGCACCTGCGTACCAACCGCCAAGCACCATATTTAGGGATGCTAACTCATCTTCAGTCTGCTCCACAGCTATATCAAAATGTTTTGTCATAGATGCCATAAAGCTTAACACTCCAGTTGATGGAGACATCGGATAGGCGGTTAGCATATTACATCCGCCTGCTAAAAAGCCAAATCCTGATGCAGTAGTCCCATCCATCTGGTGGAGTTTTTTTACACTCTCTATATCAACTTCTGGTAGCTCAAAATTGACTTTATCTTCTAGTTTAACACCCTCTTCATAGCCAAGCTGGGCAACTTCTTTGTTAACCTCATCATCTTTAAAGTGCTCTGCAATACTCTCTTGCAAGAAATTTTTATCAATACTAAGCAGTCCAAAAAGCATACCTGCGATATAGGTGTTTGCATATTTTGCATTACCAAACTTTTTTGCACTCTCTTGCATTGCAACTAAAATGGCGCTATCTGTGCCAAACGCCTCATCTGCAAAGATCAAAGTACCTTCATGACATCTGCCCTGCATATGTTTTAGTGCAAGTGCATCTAAGGCTACAGATATATCAACTTCCCAACATGGCGCTTCAACTAGGGCATCTGAGATTCTAATTAGTGTAGTATTGCTTCCACCTCTCACCCTAGACATAAACTCTTTTGTTGAGTAGACATAAAAGCCACTCTTTTTAAATGCACTACTTAGTATACTCTCAAGGGTAGCGATGCCCATTCCTGCTGCACCGCCTATTAAGATAGAGATGCTTTTAGGAGCGTTTTTGTTGGCAATTCCTGATTTTATATGCTTAGGCACAGAGACGGCTTCCTCTTTTGCAGGAGCTTCATCAATCACTGACCCCCAAGTGATTTTACCACCGTAATATCCTAGAATGATTACATTTATACCTGTTATAAGCACAATAGCGTGATAGACTATTCCTCCAGATGAGTACCCATATACAACTTGCGGATCTGCATTGTAGATGCCAATAGCAACTAACCCTAAGAGAAGCGTAATCGTGGAAACTACGAGCTTTACAACAAATGCCCTGCCCATATAGAAGTTATAATTTATCCACCAACTTAAAATCCCAGGAATCATAGCAACAAACCCCATAACCGTTGCAACAAAGAAAGAGTAAAAGACCGCCACAGCGTAAGTCTCTTTTGGCATCATTAAAAAGAGTGCATCCATACCAGCGGCAAACAGATGTAAGGCTATGGGAAAATGCACTACTGCAGGATGAGGATGATACTCTTTATACCAGTCTCTTAGTTTGGACTTTAAAGACTCATTGGATTTGGCCTTTGGTTCTTGAGTTTTTTCATCCTCTTCAAGTCTGCCGACAACTTTAAACCTCTTAAAAACCTCAGTGCTATGCGGCGCATCTGGGAGTTCAGAAGTCAAATCATGTCCTGCGGTATGACTTCCTTGATGGTTGCCCTCTTTCCAAAGAGGGCTATCTGTCACATCATATACTACATTTTTGTAAGCGATATAAGCCTTCGCACCATTTTGACCATTGTGCTTCTTAAGTTCGTCTATTGTCATCTCAATATCCTTTAACTCAGTAAATTCTAGTACAACCATATCTTAAAAAAATAATTTACTAATAATTATGCCATATTAGCAAATAACTTTAACTTATAAAGCAGATTGTTATAGTTTGAAAATATGTAAGATAATTTCCAACTCATTTTTGTTTGTAAAATAAAAAATCTTAACTGATTTATTTTACTAACACTTATCTCTCAAAGTTTATAAAATTAATGTAAGAAACATCCCTTTTTCAAAGATACCTTTGGTAGAATTTTGGATTTTAATTTTAAGAGAAAAAAAGCACAAACTATGAATAAACAAATCCAAATAAGTGTCAAAATTTTACTGCAAATAGGAAAGTTGCTCTTGCAACATGGTTCCGAAACTGAAGTTGTTGAGATGGGTATAAAAAGAGCTGCAAAAAAGCTCGGGTACAATAGCGTTGAACTTTTAGTTCTTCCAAATACCATTATGGTAGGATTGACTCACGATGACCAATCTTTTACAAAAACTATAAAAGCGGAGCGTCAAGATATAAATTTTAGAGTTGTTGATGCTGTAGAAAAAATCATTTCTGATATAGATCTAAATACAAATCTAGATAAATTAAACACCCTACTACTTGATAAAGAAAATCTAAGTTCAGTCTATCCATACCAACTACAAAGGCTGATGGCAGCTTTAGGCTGTGCATCTTTTAGCCTTCTTTTTGGTGGGGACTATTATATTTTCATAGTGACTTTTATCGCTTCCTTTATCGGTTTTAGTTTCAACACTATGCTACTAAAAAGATTTTTTAATCCATTTTTAGTTATTATTTTTGTATCTTTTACGACTGCCATAGTCTCAGGCCTGCTTACATTAAATAACACTTCTTCAAATATTGCAATCTCTTCATCAATTCTATTTCTAGTGCCAAGTGTTGCTTTTATTAACTCTGTAAACGACCTCATAAAAGGACACTATACAAATGGTTTAACTAGGGGCATCCGAGGAATTATGGTCTCTTTTGCTATCTCTATAGGGATATTTTTAGCCTTACATATCTTAACAGTGGAGAAATTTATATGATAACCAATATATTTATAGCAACTAGCATCTCAGTAGCATTTGCAGTGCTGTTTAATGCTCCAAAAAGAGCACTTCTACCAATTGTATTTTTAGCTATTATTGCCCTTTTGGTTAGAACCTATCTGCTGGGATATGGACAGAGTATAGAGTTTTCTACTTTTATGGCATCTCTATGTATAGGGATAATTTCTATCTTTTTCTCAACTAAACAAAATATACCTATTTTAGTCTATGCAATATCAAGTTCCATTGTTTTAGTTCCAACTATCTACGCATATAAAGCGCTAATAGGACTCTTACAAATTTCTACAAATCAAATAATGGATCAGGCACTTATCATTCAAACATTTCATTATAGTTTAAAAACTTGGTTTATTTTTGGTGCAATTGCCATAGGAATAATACTTCCAACGCAGTTTATTAGTAAACATAGATTTAAGATTTTGTAAACTTAGCAAGCGAGGTTTACTAATTATCCACCTCATCCATACGCATATTTGTAGTAATTTCGCTTCTATCTCTTCCGTTTTCTTTAGCTTTATATAGCATCTCATCTGCTCTTATCATTAAGATCTCATTGTCTAGGTTTTCATCGGCCTTGCAGCATACTACGCCTATGGAAATGGTTAAAAATTCGCCTGCTTTGCTTGTTTCATGTTTTATCTCTCTTCTTTTTATACTTTGGCAAATCTCTTCTGCAAGAGCTACACTATTTGTCTCATCTACGTCTGTGAGGATGGCACCAAACTCTTCTCCGCCTAGCCTAAAAACAAAGTCACTTGGTCTCTTTAGAGTCTCTTTTAAAACCTTTGCCACACTCTTTAGCGCAAAATCGCCTTCTATATGTCCGTAAGTATCGTTGTACTGCTTGAAGTAGTCTATATCCATCATCATAAAAGTTATGTAAGATTTCGTTCTTTTTGCTCTTTTTAACTCTCTGTCATAAACAAAATTAAAATATCTTCGGTTGTGTAGAGAGGTAAGTACATCTGTATAGGATACATTTTCAAGTTTTTTATTTGCGTTTTGGAGCTTTTTTGTTGCAATCTCTAGTCTTGTTTGATCTTTTTGAATACTTTTAAAAACATAGTACGAAATAATAAGGACTCCAAAAACAGTAAAAGCTAAGATGATACCTATATTGAAAATTATCTTATCATATAGAGATAAAAATCTTTTTCTCTCATATTTAGCAAGCTCAATCTCATAGTTTATAAGTTTTTTGAGGACATTATGGATATGCTCTACCCTAGCCTCAAAGCTCTCTATAGCAAGGTTGTCAAGTGATATATCAAAAGCCATTTTGTTAAAAAAATCATTTGTAGCTTGAATCTCTAAAGCTGCATACTCTACATATTGCAGTTCATCATCTCTTTTAAAATGCGTTTCATATTCCTTCCACTCAAGCGCAACCTTTGCGATGGCATCTCTTATCTCTATACTTGCCTGTCCTTTGCTTATTTGAGAATTTTTAACCTTGTAGATAGTGTTTGAAATTTTGCCATGATAGACTTGAAGTATATTGTTTAACTCGACAATGGGAACTAAAGAGCCAAAATAAATAGTATCAAGATTTTTTTTCACTGAAGCTGTGTTTATATACCCCAATATCCCAATTATAACTAGCCCCATTGTAATAAGTATAAAAAGAAATAAAAGTTTACTTTTTAACTTTAGCGCCTCAATAAACTCCATTATAATCCCATAGTATATTATTTACTGTTTAATAGATGTTAGAGCAATTTTTATACCATTTATTTTATGCTAGAATACTTCTAATATATTGTTTGAGGTAGATCCCGTGACAAAATTAAAATTTCAAAATAGTCTAATAAAAGAGACAGTAAAAAGCATAGAAAAAATATTACACTTAAAGAATTATAAACTATGATTGCACAAGAAAAACTCAGACTTATTAAAAAACTAAGTCTTTTTAAATCCATAAACGATGAGCAAATCGAGGATATCAGAGAGATTTCATCCATTACTGAGTATCCAAAGGGCTCAATTCTTTACTATGAAAATGACTCATATAACAAGATATTTTTCTTAATCTCAGGTGTTTTAAAAGTCTATAAAATAGATAAGTTTGAAAATGAGATATTTTTATATCACATACATAAAAGCTCTCTAATTTCTGAACTTACAAGCCTTGAAGAAAACTCTATATATTGTTACTCAAACTCTGAATTTATGGAAGATAGCATCGTTTTAGAGGTTGATTTTGCAGAGTTTAAAAAGAGATTTTTATCAAAAAACATGCTTAATGATGAGTTTATAAATGAAATCCTGCTTAAAACCCACCAACTTCACTGCGTAGTAAACAGAGAGCTTGTCTTTGATGCTACTGCTAAAGTTGCCTATATGCTTAGTGATGATTTGGAGATGTTTAACTCTATTAAGCGGCAAGATGTCTCTTTTATGCTACATATTCAGCCCGAAACACTCTCAAGAGTATTAAACAAGCTAAAAAGAAGTAATATCATAGAAGTGGAAAACTCAATCGTCTCTATTGTAGATCATGAGAAGTTAAATAATATCTATAGAGGAAATATATTATGAAAAAAGTCACAAGTATAAGTACAAAGATAAAAGTACTAGGGGCGCTGCTTATTGCTTTAATGCTTAGTGTTATTGCTACGACTATATATTTAAACCAACAAAACCAAAAAGATGCACTCATCATAAATATAGCTGGAAAACAGAGGATGCTAACGCAGAAGATGGCTAAGAATGTCTTTTACATTCACTATAGTTCTAACAAAGATTTTTATGAGTTAAATGCAGCAGTAGATGAGTTTATAAAGGGCTTGAGCATTTTAAGAAATGGGGATTCCCAGAAGAAAATCTCTCCTGTTGCAACATATCAAATCTCTCTACAACATACAGAGATTAGTGCACTATGGGATATTTTTTACAAAAATATACAAAACTTTAAGCTTTATACTAATTCAAATGTTGATAAGAGTGTAGAACTTGAAGAGATTGTCACTACAATCTACAGAGACAACACAAAACTACTTGATAATGTTGACAAACTAGTCACAATGTACACAGATCATAGTGAGAGCAAAACAAGTTTTATAAGAACATTTCAATATGGGGCAGGGATTGCACTACTCCTACTTTTTATATACTCCCTACTACAACTTCGTTCAATTGAATCTCATGTAGAAGCTATTATGCAGTACTCCAAAAAACTTATAAGTAGTAAAGACATAACAAAGCTTGAACCCATAGAAATAAAAGGTGAAAGTGAGACTGAAATATTAGAAGCAAGTGACACTATAAACTGCTTTATTCAAAAGATAAACTCCGCTATGGACTACTCAAATGAGGCCTTACTCCAATCTGAGAGAGCATCTGCAAAACTTGAAGAACTTACAGATGAGTTTGACTCCATCATCGATGAGTTAAAAGACAAATCTTTAGCAAATAAACACCTAAATAACAGTGAAGATATTGTTATAGAATCAACAGAAGAGTTAATGAACTCTACTAAAAAACTCTACAACCTAAAACTAGAACTTGAAAAACTAACAAAGAGTTGTCAAGATACACAAACATAATATTAATTTTAAGTGCTACTTATATTCCCTTTTTCGTATATAAAACTATTCTTAAGTCTTTTTTTTAATCATTTGACATAAGTCAAAGATTTTTTACCCTCCAAACTGCTAATATCAAAAATGTTAATGGACACCTTAACAAAAAGTTGAGATGCAGCAATTTTAAATGCTATATCTTGCAATATTATCAAATAGGAGAAAATATGTCACTTTCTAGAAGAGAATTTCTTAAAAGTTCAGCGGCAGCATCTGCAGCGGCAGCTATTGGTATGAGTGTACCAGCAGAGTTACAAGCAGCAGCTTCTGAAGCTGAGGGCGACTGGAGATGGGATAAAGCAGCTTGTCGTTTTTGTGGTACTGGTTGTGGAATCATGATGGCTACAAAAGGCGGCAAAATTGTTGCAGTCAAAGGAGATCCAGCAGCACCAGTTAATCGTGGTCTTAACTGTATTAAAGGTTACTTTAATGCTAAGATTATGTACGGTGCAGATAGACTTACAGAGCCTCTACTTCGTGTAGATGCAAACGGTAAGTTTGATAAACAAGGTAAGTTTGCTCCAATTAGTTGGGAGAGAGCATTTGATGAGATGGAATTTCACATCAAAAAAGCACTAAAAGCAAGCGGTCCTGAGGGTGTTGGTGTATTTGCATCTGGTCAATACACTGTTATGGAAGGTTACGCTGCTCAAAAGATGATGAAAGCAGGATTTCGTTCAAACGCGATTGATCCAAATGCTCGTCACTGTATGGCATCAGCGGTTGTTGGTTTTTACCAAACTTTTGGTATCGATGAGCCTTCTGGCTGTTATGATGATATTGAACTAACTGATACAATCGTATCTTGGGGTTCAAACATGGCGGAGATGCACCCGATTTTATGGTCTCGTGTAACAGATAGAAAACTCTCAGATCCAGAGAAAGTAAAAGTTATAAATATGTCAACTTACAGACATAGAACTTCAGACTTAGCAGATGAGGAGATAATCTTTACTCCAAATACTGACTTAGCTCTTTGGAACTATATTGCAAGAGAGATCGTATATAATAATCCTGAAGCTATTGACTGGGATTTTGTTAAAAAACACATAGTCTTTTGTGCTTCACCTGTAAATATGGGTTATGGTATGAGAAGATCTGATGAGAAGTCTATCGTAGATGGTAAATATACGGCTCTTGAGATGGAGACGATTGACAAAGAGATGAAAAAAGTTGTATCTGCTACTGAAGCACCTGCTCTTAAACCTTATGGTTACAAAGAGGGCGATGTTATGGTAAATGAAAATGCTGGACTTAAACACTGGCACATCAGCTTTGAAGAGTATAAAAAGTTCTTAGATCCATATACGCTTGATTATGTAGCAAAAATCTCTAAAGGTAACCCAGATGAGGATATCAATGAGTTTAAGAGAAAGCTACAACTATTAGCTGATTTATACATCGAAAAAGATAGAAAAGTTGTAAGTTTTTGGACTATGGGAATGAACCAACATACTCGTGGTACATGGGTAAACACACTCTCTTATAATGTTCACTTTTTATTAAATAAGCAAGCAAAACCAGGTTCTGGTGCGTTTAGTTTAACTGGACAACCATCAGCTTGTGGAACTGCTCGTGAAGTTGGAACATTCTGTCACAGACTACCAGCAGATATGATGGTAGCAAATCCAAAACATAGAGAGATCGCTGAAAATAGATGGAAGGTTCCACTTGGAACAATCAATCCTATTGGTAACCAGCACATCATGAAAATCCACCGTGATATTGAAGATGGTGTTATTAAGTTTGCATGGGTAAATGTTTGTAACCCTTACCAAGATACAGCATCTGCATCTCACTGGATTAAAGCAGCTCGCGAAATGGATAACTTTATAGTTACTTCTGATGGATACCCAGGAATAAGCGCAAAAGTTTCTGACCTTATCTTGCCTTCTGCTATGATTTATGAGAAGTGGGGAGCTTATGGTAATGCAGAGCGTCGTACTCAACACTGGAGACAACAAGTTCTTCCAGTAGGTCAGGCGATGAGTGATACTTGGCAATGGGTTGAGTTATCAAAAAGATTTACAGTTGCTGATGTTTGGGGTGCACAACCACTTCGTGGTAAAAATGCTGATGGAGCTCCTAATTCTCTTCCTGATGTTAGAGCTGCAGCTCATGCTATGGGTTATAAAGATGACACAACTATGTATGAGATTCTTTTTGCAAATAAAGAGGCTCAGTCTTACAAAATAGACTTAAAATCATTCCCACAAGCTGGATATGATAACTCTGAAGCTAATGGTGATAGCAGAAATGTAGTTGGCTCTGATGGTAAAGTATTTAAAGGTTATGGATTTATGATTCATGAGTACCTTTTTGAAGAGTATGCATCATTTGGTCGCGGACATGCTCATGACCTTGCAGACTTTACAACTTACCATAAAGTTCGTGGACTTAAGTGGCCAGTTGTTGATGGTAAAGAGACTCAGTGGAGATTTAACACTCAGTACGATCCATATGCTGCAAAAGCAAACAAAGAAGCTGGAACAAACAACTCTCACGCATTCTATGGAACACTTGCTAAGAGTCTTGCACAAGGTGACCTAATGGGTATTAACGATAAAACTCAACTAGGTCTTACTAACAAAGCTAAGATTTTTGCTCGTCCGTACATGGATCCTCCAGAAATCCCAGATGAAAACTACGACACTTGGTTATGTACAGGTCGTGTACTAGAGCACTGGCATTCAGGGACTATGACTATGCGTGTACCTGAGCTTTATCGTGCAGTTCCTGAAGCACTTTGTTATATGCACCCACAAGATGCAAAAGACAAAGGCTTAAAGCAAGGTGGACTTGCGTGGGTTGAATCTCGCCGTGGTAAAGTAAAAGCTAGAATCGAGACTCGTGGTAGAAATAGACCATCTCGTGGACTTGTATTTGTTCCATGGTTTGATGAGAAAGTATTTATCAACAAAGTTTGTCTTGATGCTACTTGTCCACAATCAGGTCAGACAGACTTTAAAAAATGTGCGGTAAAAATCTACCAAGCATAACAAAAAAATAGAGAGAGGGAAGTATCGTTTTGAGCGAAAACAGACCTATAAATAAAAAGAAAAGACAACCAGTAAGCGATAGACGAAAGTTTATCTTAAACATGGCTCGTGGCGCAGGACTTGCTGCCATGGGTGGATTTGTATGGAGTGCATATGTTGATGAAGTTACAGCTTCAACTCTAGTGCTTCGCCCACCTGGAGCTATAAAAGAAGATGACTTTCTAAAGACTTGTATCAAGTGTGGACTCTGCGTAATTGCGTGTCCATACGATACTCTTGTGCTTGCTAAACCAGGAGACAACAAACCTTTAGGGACGCCCTATTTTATACCTAGAGATATACCTTGTTATATGTGTCCAGATATTCCATGTGTACCAGTATGTCCTACTGGTGCTTTGGATGAGAAAAGTGTTACAACTGATGGAGTGCTAGATATTAACATTGCTGAGATGGGCTTAGCTGTAGTAGATGCCGATAGTTGTATAGCTTTTTGGGGAATACAATGTGATGCTTGTTATAGAGCTTGTCCTATTTTAGGCGTGGCTATAACTATTGAATATCAAAAGAATGAAAGAACGGGGAAACACGCTTTTATGAAACCAATTGTACATAGTGAAGCTTGTACTGGATGTGGTCTTTGTGAGAGAGCTTGTGTAACTGAAAAACCAGCGATTTTTGTACTTCCTCGGGAGACTGCAATGGGTAGAGCTGGAGATTACTACATCAAAGGTTGGGATAAAGATGATGAGAAGCGTTTAGAAAACGCATCTGAGATCAAAACAACTACTGAGATTAGTAAAGAGAGTGCAATGGACTCTTTAAATGATGCAGGAGATTTATACTAATGGCAACATTATGGAATAACTATAGATACCTCATCTTAAGAAGATTTACACAGATTGGTTTACTAGTTTTGTACTTTGGTGCAAATGCGTGGGGATGGACTGTTTTAATGGGAAATCTTAGTTCATCTAAAGTTTTCGGAATCATACCTTTGAGTGATCCATACGCAGCTCTTCAGATGCTAGCAGCTGGAGCGGTACTAGCGGCAGATCTACTTATCGGTGTGTTGATTTTAACACTATTTTATTTTATCATAGGTGGTCGAGCTTTTTGTAGCTGGGTTTGTCCTGTAAATATGATAACGGATAGTGCTAATTTTCTAAGAAGAAAACTAGATTTTGATCGTGTTCAAGGGATTAAGCAACCTGCATCTAGAAATATACGATATTGGGTTTTGGCTCTTAGCCTTATCATCTCAGCGGTTATGGGGGTAACAGCTTTTGAGTTTTTATCACCTATATCTATGGTTCATAGAGGTATTGTTTTTGGTTTAGGTTTTGGTTGGGCAGCGATGCTTATCATTTTTCTTTTTGATCTATTTGTCCTAAAAAATGGTTGGTGCGGACATATCTGCCCACTTGGTGGATTTTACTCCATCTTAGGAAAGTTTAGTCTTATAAGAGTACATCATACACAAGAAAACTGTACTCTATGTATGAAGTGTAAAGTTGTTTGTCCTGAGCGTCAAGTGCTACATATGATAGGTAAAGAGAGTCTGCCTGTTCTTTCAGGAGAGTGTACGAACTGTGCTAGATGCATAGAAGTATGTGATGATGATGCTCTTGGATTTTCAATAAGAAATCTAGCAAAAAAATAAAAAAACGGGAGAAAAAAATGAGATTATTAAGCAAAGTAACAGTTGGTTTATTTACAGCAGCTCTTCTTTTTGTTGGTTGTGGCAATGATGCTGCACCTTCAGCTCAAAAGAGCATTAAACCTACTATTTCAGAGGAGTCTTTAGGACTTAGAAAAACCGACATATATGCAGAGGGAGCGGATACAGTTGGCCATCAAGCTAACTACTCAACAGCTCCAGCATCTACAAGTACAAGAATCAAAAGAGCATTTCAAGATGCACCACCGATGATTCCACATGATACTGAGGGGATGTTGCCTATAACTATAAGTGACAACCAATGTACAGGGTGCCACATGCCAGAAGTCGCTGAATCAATGGGAGCTACACCACTTCCTACTTCACACTTTACAAACTTCAGACCAGCAACAGCTATGACTGCTGATGGTGTAATGACTAAGAATGGTAAGGCACTTAAAAACACTACTAGTGAGACTAGAGAAGATATCTCTATTAAGTCAACTGGAGATCAGCTAGCTGGTGCTAGATTTAACTGTTCAGCATGTCATGCTCCACAATCTGGAGATGATCTGTCAGTCAAAAATACTTTTGAACCTGACTACACAAGAGAAGATGGTGCAAGTGCATCTAGCTGGAGTGGGTCAAAACTTATGGAGGGTTTAGATACTATTAACGGTATCTAATTCTAAGATGCAAAGGAGAGAGCTTTTTAGCTTTCTCTCTTCATCCATAAAAGGTGAAGGGAAAAAAGCAAAAGAAATCATACTAAGACCTCCTTACTATGAGGATATATCTCTTTTTCACAAAGAGTGCATAGAGTGCGATGCACCTTGTCGCTCTGTTTGTGAAGAAGATATCATAAAAATAGCAGACGATAAAACTCCATACTTAGACTTTTTAAGTAGTGGTTGCACCTACTGTGATGAGTGTGCAAAAGCTTGCCCGCATGGAGTTTTAAAGTTAAGTTATAAAAAAGTAATAGATGCAGATGTTATAATAAACAAATCAAAGTGTATTAGTTGGGAGGGAGTGATGTGTTTTTCATGCAAAGACCCTTGTTTAGAAGATGCAATAGAGTTTAAAGCCATGTTTATGCCTAGCATCGATATGAGTAAATGTACAGCTTGTGGATTTTGTATAGGCAGGTGCCCAACTTACGCTATAGAGTTAGAGCCAAAAAAGGAACAAAATGTTTTATAAACTTCTAAGCATATTACTAATAGTTAGTAGCCTGAGCGCTGCAAAGATAAATGAGCCAACTATCAGCATGCAAACAAGTGGTTTTGTAGTAGATTTAGTAGCATATGATGGCAAACTCTATTGCGCAACTGATGCTAGTAGTGTTGATATTTTTGATATTGAGACTAAAGAGTTAGTAGAGATGATAAAAGTAGAGCAGATTACTGACTTTATGGGAGATATCATAGACTCTAAAATCTACTCTGTAGATGTACTGAATGATATGATTATGATACTATCGCAAGCAGAAAAAGGTGCTAGAAGAGTTCATATATATAGAGATAAAAAGCTCGAACTTATCATCCCCTACTCTGATAAGCTCTTTATTGCAAAAGCGAGGTTTATAGATAAAGACACATTAATGTTAGGACTACTAAGTAACGAAATTATCTCTTATGACTTAAAAAATAAAAAGCAAAACTATAAAGTTCAGGTATCTCAATCAAAGTTTTCTGACTTTGTTCTTATAGATAATAAAGCAAGAGTAGTTGTAGCAGATGAGAGTGGTAATCTAAAAATACACAACACAGCTGATGGTTCATTTAGTAAGATGCTAGGCGGTCAAAACTTAGACAACGTTTTTCAAGTAGATAGCAAAAAAGGCATCATTGCTACTGCTGGACAAGATAGAAAAGCTGTAGTTTATAACATTAATAGTGGCTCAAACTTCTATAAAAATGCTGAGTTTCTTATCTACAGCGTAGCCATATCTCCAAGTGCTAAACTTGTGGCATACTCAAATGATGAACAAGGAAATGTAGAGGTTTTTAAAGTATCTACTCATGGTGCTATTGGGCATTTTGGAGGGAACAAAGGAACTATCTCAAAAATCCTCTTTTTAAATGAAAAAGAGTTTTTTATAGGAAGTGATTCAACAACTCTAAACTACTATAAAATCAACTAAAAGGATATGCAGATGCAATATAATGAGAGTGAGTTTTTGTTTGAGACTGAAGTACCACTAGAAGAGATTATCATCTCAAGGACTGATTTAAATGGAAACATCACATATGCAAATGAAACATTTTGTGAGATAAGTGGCTATGAAGCAGATGAGCTTATAGGAAAACCTCACAATATCGTAAGGCATCCAGATATGCCAAGCGTTGTTTTTAGTGAACTATGGGAAGCTTTACATAATGGTGAGCAGTGGAGAGGTGTTGTTAAAAACCTTAGAAGAGACAAGGGCTACTATTGGGTTGATGCTATTGTCTCTGGGGTTTTTAAAGATGGTGTTTTAGTTGAGTACAAATCTATAAGAAGCCCAGTTAGTCGCGAGGAAAAGATTAGGCACCAAAAGTTATATGATAAGATGCGCGAAGAAAATGGCGAGAAAGTAAGAAAAATAACTTATGAATAAGTAACTTTACGCACTAAAATAAAAGTTAATTTTAGTGCGTAACATCAATTATAAAAGGAAAATAGTATGAATGTATCAAGTATAGTAGTTAAATGTCTGCCAAAATATGTAGAAGAAGTTGTACAGAGCTTAAAGAGTTGTGATGTTTGTGATTACCATCTACACGATGAGATAGGTAGAATCATTATCACAATAGAGGGCGAAGGTGTTGCAGAGGAGCTAAAAAAACTCTCAGTTATAGAGGCTATACCTCATGTAATCTCTGCTGATATGCAGATGGCTTATAGCGAAGATGAGCTAGATGCTCATATGGAAGTTATAAACAATGCAGATGTAGTTCCAAAGATGTTAAATGATGACAATATGGATCCAACTAAGATAGTCTACAATGGCGACTTAAAGAAAAAAGACTTAGGAAGTTTTGCAAAGAGCTTCGATAACACTTCAAGAGGTAACTAAAATGGGTGTGGTCTTTGAAGCTATTATAAAAGTTGATGAAAAACTAGACTGGTATATTGTGCTAAAAGACAGTGTAGTTGATAGAAGTCACGACTGTTTAGATATGGATGAATTTTTGCAAAAGATAGAAGATTATGGCGCTGATTATGGTGGCCATATCGATGAAGTAAAGTGGAGCAAAGATGACAATGTCTCTCCGCAAGCAATGGATGAGATAAGAATGCTTATGGCACAGCATCAACAAGAGATAGAGAATGCAAAGGAACAAAAAAGTTGATTGCAAAGCTTATAAAAACAGATAACTATTTTGAGTATCATAAGACACAAGAAGTAAAAGAGAAAAAAAGTTGATTGCAAAAGCTATAAAAACAGATAAGTATTTCCAGCATGAAGAGATACAAGCACATCTTAAAAATGTAGAGTTTATCATTATGGCAGCATCTGCTCCTAACCACTTTAGGGATACGCCTATCCACTTTACTATCTTTTTAAACACAAGCGATGAGTTGTCACAAGAGATAAAAGATGCTGTGTTTGAGAAGTTTTTACAAGACTACAGTATCAAAAACCCAAAAGAGCTTATGAGTCAGCTCATGCCAGTTGGTTTTTCTATGAGCGAGCAAGATACTCCCATGCCCTTACTTTTAGTAAAACCAGAAGACCAAAAAAGTATCCCATCAGCTATTATGCATGTGATGGACTTTTTAGCTGATAGTGATGAGTTTTTTGAAGCAAAGGAGCATAAGCTTACAGGTTGGAGTTACAAGTATAACTCTTAGTAAGATCCTCGGAAGCAATGCCTTAAAGTCACAGTGCTATCTCTAAATTATGTCTACGAGGTTAAAACCTCGCTTCCGAAGATATGAGTTGCTTTAAAAGTTAT
>JAVEST010000039.1:0-15577 GCA_034006465.1 Sulfurimonas sp.
TCCTTGCAACTCCCTTATCAAGGAGCTTGCCTTAACGTACTAAAAACTGTGAAAAACTCATTTTTAAGATTCACAAGATTTTGACACACTTTTAAAAGTGATGATTTTATCACAAAAGCCTGAAACTAGTATTAGCTAAGCTTCCTTGTTTCTTCATAAAGGCTCATAGATGGAAATGCAAACTCTAGTGAGTTTTTCTCTAAAATCTCCATTATTTTAAAGAGCACATCCTCTTTTGCTTCTAGCCACTCACTCCAAACTACACTCTTTGAAAAGCAGTAGATAAGTATGTTAATGCTCGAGGGTGTAAACTCATCTAGGTAAACAAGTAGTGTCTTTTTTATACCTATTTCATCTTCTCTTGAGACTAGTTTTGAGCTTCTAGTTGATTCATAGTTATACTTCGTATTTTGTGTAGCTATCTCTGGATGTTCTTCTAACATTTGGCGAATATCTGCTACTGCATTTCTTAAATCTTCACTTTTTGAATCATACTTTACACCAACACTCATCTTTATCCTACGCCCAAGTGAACGTTTGTTCCAGTTTTTGACCTCTTTGTTTGTAAGAATGGAGTTTGGAATAGCAATAATAGCATTATCAAAAGTTCTAAGAGTGGTAACTCTAAGGCCAATCTCAACCACAGTTCCCTCTAAATCATTTACAACTATCCAATCTCCTTGAGAAAAAACATCACTAAAGAGGATAGAGAGAGTTCCAAAAAAGTTAGCTAAAGAGTCCTTAGATGCAAGAGCAACTGCTAAACCACCAATACCAAGTCCTGATAAAATTGCAGTCAAATCTGCACCCGCAAGATAGAGAACGATAAGCAGACCAATAACCATTATAATAAAGTTGATTATCTTAAACCCAACATTTATAACTTCTCTTTTGATTTTTTTATTCGCAGTCTGAATCTCTTGAATCTTTATAGATGCTATGATATTTATCACTCTATATACTATATAAGTTAGTAAAATAGCGTAAGAAATTTTAAAGAGGTCTGTTAAGATGCCAACACCTGAAAAGTCATAATAGATAAATATTAGAATCTCTATGCCTATGAGTATCATCACAATTTCCATAGGCTTTCTGATGCTGTTTAGGATATCCTGAGAGTACTTTTTTAAACTCTTTATCTTAACTATAAAAGACTCTATTTTCATATAGATATATGTGCGAAGAATATACATAAGAATTGAGGTAACTACCATAAACAGAATCTTTACAACACTAAAACCATAAGGCTCTATAATGGAGTTTAGTTTTTGTGCTATTGGTGTATTGTTTATAGATATAACAGGTTTGATAAGGTTGAAATTTGAGTACTTATTTAGTCTATACATTCTTTTTTCAAACATAGACATATACTTTAAAACGTCCGCATTTATCTCTATGAGTGCATAATAATCTTTGATATTTTGTTGAGCCTGTTTTAATATTACTGAATTTTGGTTTAAGGCCAAAATATCAGAATAGTCAACACTTGTTAGCTCAGAATTGTATTCTTGATTTTTAGCAAACATCTCACTCATATAAGCTTGATACTCTTCAAAACTCATATCATCTAAAGCTATTAGGATGCTTTTTACCATCTCATTTTGAGCTTCTAGTAGTTTATAAGACTTTACTAAAACCTCATCTCTAACAACTGCATAGTTGTGTCCTAATCGTTTATTTAGTTTTATAACCTTCTCTAGTGCAAATATTTCAGCATCAAACCCTTTATAGTTATTTATAAACTCTTCTTTATTTTTTAAAAATTCATCTAATTTTTGCGAGTATAGAGCTTTTTGTTCCTCTGCAATAAGCATGATTTGCTCTTGAGTAGTGTTGCTCTCATTCATTTGATGGATTAAACTAAGTTGCTTAGAGACAAAAGGCATCGCCTCAAATTTTGATTCTACAGCTAAGAGTGGTAGTGCTAAGATTAAAAGTATGATTAGTTTTTTGATATTTGGCTCCTTATTTTTCATAGATGTTTTTAGCATCTTTATTCTAAGATAAGCTATTTTACTTTGAAGTGGCAGATCTTTTTATATAGTTTTGTAATTATAGTAGAATAATCTTTTAAAAATAGTTATTGACCTGTAGCAATCGCTTTCATTTGACATTTATGTTAAAATGATTTCATTTAAAGGAGACATCATCATTTACACTATCATTCACACCGTACATATATTTTCGGTTTTTATCTATGGAGGTTTTTTATTTGTAGATATCCTTTTTTTATCTAAGATGCCTCAATCTCTGAGCTCTGATGAGCATAAAAAAGCTAGAGAAGCCATAATGATTCATGTTAGAAAGGTTGTCCCTAAAGCTCTTATCGTTGCTGTTTTAACTGGGATATATATGTTTTTTCAAGTCTTTGGAGAGATACAAAGCACAGGGCCATCATTTTTTCAGATTCTTCTTGGTATAAAGGCAACTTTAGGGCTTTGGTTAGGTTTAAGAGGAGTAAATCAAGTCTTTTTTGGCATCCAGCCTTGGGTATTTACAAGTCATCTATTTCCTTTTACCTTAGTAGTCATTATTATATTGTTATCAC
The DNA here is from genome assembly GCA_034006465.1 of Sulfurimonas sp. Lineage (GTDB taxonomy): Bacteria > Campylobacterota > Campylobacteria > Campylobacterales > Sulfurimonadaceae > Sulfurimonas. Next base: position 2,549 of record JAVEST010000039.1, read on the forward strand.
AGTTTATGTACCTCTAAATTACTCATTTATCACAAAATTATTATAAATTCTGTTTTTTAGGTACTTTTTATATTATAATTTCTTATTTTTTTGCTAGTATATAAACACAAATAAAACATAAAGGTTTTTGCATGTTTTCAAATACAAGTATTCAAAAAAAGATGAATTTTTTTGTGTTGTTGGTTAGTATGTCTGTTTTAGCAGCTACTATCTTTATATTTTGGGCTATGAGCCATATAGAATCAAATTATGAACATCTTCATAAAAACTCTATGTTGGGTGCCCTAAATACTCTTGAGATAGAAAAAAATCTAAACTATGTCAGCAGAACTACAAGAGATATTATGCTAGGTGGTGACTATAAGCAAGATATGGCAAAGCTCAGAGAAACCATAGATAGCATCGAAAGAGACTTTTCATCACTAGAGTCCATGATGATAGATGCTGATGATTTAGCGATGCTCAAAGATGCAAAAACTTCTACTATGCTCTTTTTAAATAACTCTTATGAAAGGATGCAATCTCTAAGTAGTGATGATATAAGAGATAATAAAGTCAGTATCTATGCAAATTACAAAAAAGACTTAACACCCTTTGCAAATGCCTCAAGAGATGCGTTTAAAAAACTTGTAACACATAAAAAAAATGAACTTACAAAAGATTCTAGCTCCCTAGAAGAGGAGTTAAACTTCTATAAATTTTTCTCATTTGTAGGTGGTTTACTTTTAGCTTTTGTCGTTTTTATCTTAGCTCTTTCTATTAGAAAATCTATCACAAATGGTATTGCTGATTTTATCACCCTTATTACTCATGCTGCAAAAGGTGATTTTTCACACAAAGACAACACAAAGTACAACAAAGAGACAGAACTTGGCATCTTAGGAGCAGAACTCTCAACGCTTATAGGTCATATAAAGAGCCTTATAAGAGAGATAAACACAACCATAACAGATGCTTCAAAAGGAGTCTTTACTCATAAGATATCAGCAGATGGTATGGAGGGAGAGTTTATTGAGGCGATAAAGAGTGTTGAGACAAGTATAGAGTTTATGAAAGAGCAGAGCCTAAAGGCTGCAAGAGATACTTTTAACTCAAAATTAAGCGCAAAAAGCATCAATGTTTCTGAATCTCTATCACTTATTATCAACAATCTAAGAGAAAACATAGGAAACCTAAAAGAGGTCACAAAGGCTACACAATCAGCCTCAAGTCTTGCTATAAACTCTAGAGAAAATATCAATGAAATCGTTAATGAGTTAGGCGATTTAAGTGAACAAGTAAGCGCCTCAAACCACAGCATCAGCGATCTTGCAAGCCAAACCAATGCTATCACTTCTATCATAGAGCTTATTACAGATATAGCAGATCAGACAAACCTACTTGCCCTAAATGCTGCTATCGAAGCTGCAAGAGCTGGTGAGCATGGGCGAGGTTTTGCCGTTGTAGCAGATGAAGTTAGACAGTTAGCGGAGAGGACTCACAAAGCAACAGGAGAGATATCAGTCTCCATCAAATCCCTGCAACAAGAGATGAATGAGATACAAGAGAGTTCATCAAAGATGAAAAACACAGTCGAGTTCTCAGCTTCAAAGATAAATGAGTTTGAGGGAACGCTAATAGAACTTAGTGATACTTCAAGCCAGATTGTTAACTACTCCTACGGAATGGAAAACTCTATCTTTGTAGTTCTTGCTAAACTTGATCATATTCTCTATAAATCTCGTGCTTACAACTCTGTTATGTCCCTAGAGAGGCTACTAAATAACCAGACACCACACGAGTGCAGCCTCGGTTTATGGTATGACAATGAGGGCAAAAATAGATTTGCTTCTACTTCTACATTCTCTAAAATCTCAAGTCCTCACACTACAGTTCACAATAGTGCAAATACTAACTTAGATTTTATAGATGCAGATGCTAAGACTACAACTCTAAAAAATGCAGACAAAATCATCAAAAACTTTGACAATATGGAGGATGCATCAAACAAGCTTTTTGAGCTTTTAGATGCAATGCTTGTGGAGTCAAAAGAGACTAAGATTAAAGAGTCTTAGTCTACTCCCACTCATCATACTTTGAGTTTATATGTTTATCTTTTTTGTATCTTCTAGCATTTCTGCTTTTATCTAGCTGGTTTGAGCTGTAGAGTATCTCATCTTTTATCTCTTGAATATCCCTTGTGGTATCTTTATATGCGATGATTTTTGTCACCAATTTTTGCAGATCTTGTAAGTCACCCTTATATAGGTCTATCGCTTCGATTCGCGTTAAGACTTTCAAAGCATTATCTACTTTTTTAACAAAGCCCTCATGCGTCAACTCTTTGGTGTTAGACAAGTAAGATATGATGCTCTTGTGAAATCGTTCCAAAGCTCTTATATATCTTAGTCTATTTGAATTTTCTACTATTTTTTTAGATGCTGACATGCTCTGCCTAATATTTATTTATGCTTGTTATAATTATACATTAATTTTACCACTGGAGAAAACTTGAATAAAATACTTCTTTTACTACTCATTTTAACTGCCTCACTCTTTGGGGAGCTTTATAACGAATACCCATCACAAAAAATACTTGACTCAAAAATTCCCATCATCGATATCAGGACACCTGGAGAATGGGTAGAGACTGGCATCGTCGAAGACTCTATTCCTATTATGTTTTGGGATGAAAAAGGGGGCTATGATGTTGAAGCTTTTTTGGCTGAACTAAACCAAAAGGTAGATACTAAAAAGCCATTTGCTTTGATTTGTAGAACTGGTAGCAGAACGAGTATAGTTGCAGATTTTCTAGCAAAGCAGCTAAATTATGATGTTGTTAATGTTTTAGGCGGTATCGTCTATCTAAAAGCAATGAAACTAAAAACTGTTCCATATAAAAAACAATGAGCTTTTTAAAATTTCTCTTTCACCTTAGCATAAGACTTATTATAGTCTTTAGTGCTATTGGGCTTTTTGTGTTTCTTTTATGGGGTGTTTTATATCTTTTGTTCTTGAGATAGGTCCAATCCCATTTACCAAAGCATAAAGTGTTGGTAGGTACATTAGATTTAAAAAAGTTCCCCACATAAGTCCAAAACCTATAGAGATTGCTATAGGCTGTAAGATGACAGCCTGACCACTTGCGTAAAATATCAAAGAAAACAGACCTAAAAATGTTGTTACAGAAGTTATAAGAATAGGTCGAAGTCTCTGTTTAGCACGCTTAAAAAACTCCTCTGATTCGCGAGTTCCATGTAAAAAATCAAGCATAATAATGCCATCATTTACTACAACACCAGCTAGCCCTAACAAGCCTATCATGGTTGGCATAGTTATATTTATACCTAAGAGCTTATGCCCAATTAAAGCCCCTAAGATAGATAGAGGGATAACGCTCATAACCATAAGCACATATTTTATCTTTGGAAAGATCAACAAAAGAGTTAAAAAAATCAGAAAAAGAGCTAGGGCTACAGCTGTTTTCATATCTGCTCCCATCTGAGTTTTCTTCTCTTTTTCTCCTAAGAGCCCAACTTCTATGCCAGCATCACTTATCTCATCTAAAGTAACCTCTAGCATATCTAAAACTTCTGTTGGGGTAATAATCCGCTTATCTACACTAGCAAATAGAGTTTTTACTATGTTGCCATTTAGCTTATCGATTTTTTCATAGTCTCTAAGCTCTACAATACTCGCTACATCTGTGAGCTTTACAAATCTACCGTCATCTAGTGCTATGCTAAAGTCAAGAAATCCTTGAGTGTCATCTTTGTTAGCATCTTTAGTCTTTATCTCCATAACTCCACGTTCGTTAAAGGTCGTGGCTTGTTTTTTTTCTAAATAGTATGAGCTTAATACTCTTGCTATAGATGCCTCGCTAAGACCTAAACTCTCACCGTAGGAGTTTATCTTAATCTTGTACTCCATCTTTCCATATTTGATGTTGTTGCTAAAGTTCTTGATGCCCTCTATCTCTGATATCTCTTTTTCAAGCTTCTTTATAGCATCTTCGAGCTCCTTATCATTGCTTCCTGAGAGATTTATCTGTATATCACTTCTAATAAGCCCTGATACATCCTCCATAACTCCAAGTTCTACCATGTCGTACTTCTCATAAAATGGCATCACTAGCTCTTTAACACGAGGAGATAACTCAAAGGTCTGTTTTTGTCTCCTTTTATCAGGATTGTTAAAATCAAAACCAAGATTTAAAACAGGATTTAAGTACTTGTTTATCCAGTCAGTATCTTCTCTATCATAGAGTTCCATTGTAATGTAAAAAACACTATTATTTCTTTGAGAATCCCCTGAGAGACTTCTTCTAAAGCCTGTGGTTGATGAGATTGCCTTGAGTGAAAACTCATCAGAGTGAAGAAGAAGAGTCTCTTGAATCTCTTTTGCTATCTCATAAGTCTCTTCTAGTGGCGTGTTTATATCCATCTTGCCAGAGATATATAAGTTATTTCCATCAAAGTTTGGAAAGAACTGAAACCTCATCGAGCTCGCAGTAAAATATGTAGCCAAGGGAATTATGATAATAAAAAGAGTTAAAAAGGTTTTTTTATACTCTATAAAATAGGAGAGCACTTTAACATAGAGGTTTTGAAATGGCTTCCAGTCTAAAAAATTGTTGCTTTTTTTAAGTATCTCTGTAGCGTGAAGTGGCAAAAAGAAAAAACTCTCTATAAGTGAGCCTAACAAAATCATTATAACAACGATAGGGATAAGTACAAAAAATAGAGCTATCTCTCCATGGAGCATAAATATAGGTAAAAATGCCACCACAGTAGAGACAGTCGCAAGAGTAACAGGCAGCAACATCTCTTGAACTCCTAAGATAGCTGCTTCTTTATTGTCCATCCCCTCATCTATATGTCTTTGGATATTTTCACCCACAACAATAGCATCATCAACAACTATTCCGATGACTATCAAAGCGCCTAAAAGCGAGATGATATTTATAGAGTAACCCATATAGTAGATAAAAAGAAGCCCGATTATAAAGGAAAAAGGAATTCCCATAGCCACTACAAGAGCTACTCTTAGATTTATAAGCACCCACATAGATATAAAAACTAAACAAAGTCCTAGCATCAAGTTTGATATAACAGTATCTAGTCTCTCTTTTACAAGTTTTGAAGAGTCATTAAAGAAGTCAAATGAGATATCAGAGTATTGCTCTTTTAATGTTTTTGCATACTCTCTTAGCTCTTTTGAGAGAGTGATGGAGTTGCCATCTTCTGATTTTGAGATAACTAGATTTAGAGTCTGTTTATTGTTAAAAGATGCAAGTGTTTCAGTTTGCGGATACTCTATCGCTACTTTTGCAATATCGCCTAGTTTTACATACTTTTTATCGATGTTCAAGATGCTCTCTTGCCACTCTTTTATATCAGCTTTACCGTTTATTGTGGAGAGATAGACAAAGTTTCCTTTTTGCTCTATATCTCCAATAGGAAAGATATAAGATAGGTCTGAGATAGCTTTTAAAACGCTCTCATGCTTTAGGCCGTAAGCCAAAATAGCATCTGAATTTATACTTATAGAGACCTCTTCTTTTGAATCTCCACGAATAAGTATCTCGCTAATATGCTCCATCCTAGAGATTTTTGTCTTTATCTCCTTGGCTATCTCAGTTAACTCGCCCTTTGTTAAGTCACCTGAGGATAGAGATAAGTTTATAAGCGGTCTTGCTCTATCTACTAAAATGGCTGATGGCTCATTCATATCTGATGGCAAATACTGCCTTGTTAGCGATATGGAGTCCTTTACACGAGATAGCACATTTGCTTTGTTTGAATTTTCATTAAGAGTAAGAATGATTGCAAATGCACCAGGAGTTATAACTGTTTCTGTTTTGTCTATCCCATTGATATTGCTAAGTTCTTCTTCAATATCTCTTACAGCCATCCTATCCATCACACTAGCACTTGCTCCACTATAAGCGCCACGAACACTTATGATATCAAGTTCTACATTTGGAAAAATCTCTTTTGGGATGTTTATATAGGCTTGAATTCCCATATATGTTAAAAAAACAAGCAACATATAGTTTAGTCGCTTGTTCTCTATGAAATAAGTTATAAGCCTTGTCATAATTTACAAAAGTGACTTTATAACATTACTAACACCTTGATGTAAGTTGTAAGTAGATATTGGAAAGTCGAGTTGTTCGTTTTCTAAGTTAACACCATTAGCACTCAAGTAAGATGCGAGCTTACTTAAATCTATGTTCGTTTTACTCTCATCTGTTGCTCTGTTTGATCTTTGGATTTTAAAAGCAAGTGATTTCAAACTTACAAAGTCGCTCCATCTAAAAAAAAGCTCTGGTGTGAGTTCTTCTACCACTACACCCTCTGGATTAAAGAGCTTTTTCTTATCTCTTAAAACTACAAGCACACTCAAAATCGCCTCACTAAATGGCACAACTCTACTAGCCCAAAAAGCAGACTCATTTCTTGTTTGCAACTCTTTTGCAAGCTGCGAAGTTATCTCCTCAACTGTAGCACTTTTAAAAAGCTCGTAGCTCTCTTTTTTCATAATTTCTTCCTCTTAATTTTTAGTATCTTTTTATTGCCAAATCACTAATATGTCTATTTTCTATCGCATCTTGATTTGGTGTATCTGCTAGATTTTCATACCTTTTTATCGCCTCGATTATTTTTCTCTCTAGCGCATTTGGCTCTTGATATGTGATATTTAAGATTAGCTCTCTTCCACCAATATAGTTCATAACCCAAAGTTCTTTATCTGATGGCCCAAAAGTTTTTCGCACATTTATAGCTGCCATCAAAACTCTGATATCTTCACCTCTACTTTTGGCGTCATTTGAGACAGTTTTGTAAATCTCATACATCAAAGAACTTATCGCCTCTGCCTCAGCATCTCTTTGTGGTTTTTCATCTAGCATGGCTAAGAGCTTTGAGACTTTTTTTAGGTACTTATATTGTGGTTTTAAGCCCTCAAGTAGTACAGCTCTAGCTGAGCCAAACTTAGCAAGGGCCTCTAGTGCTATCTCAAAACTACTCTCATCTGTACTTAAATCATACTCATTTATTATCAGTTTTGCTTCTTTTATACTCATTTTACAAATCCTGCTTCTCTTAGTTTTTCTATAATCTCATCGTCTTGCATACCCTGTTTTTTATAGATATTTGCCCATGTTTGAGCCTCCTCATTAAACTCCACAGCTTCCTTTGAGTGCATAGCTTGATGCTCTAATGTGTTGTAATGTTCTATAAGCTTTGCTATGTTCATAATGTAGTCTCTGTGAAATGCAGCTTTTGGATTGTTAGAAAAGAGCCATCTGATGGCATCGTAAAACATCTCTGGAGTTCTGTTTGTCTCTTTTAGATGCAGTCTTAACATATACTCACCGTCCATATTTCTATGCTCTTTTCTTACATAATTTCTTTGAAGTTTTTTTCTTTCTTGGTCAAAAAAAGCCACAACTCTTTTGATTTTTAAGTTAAATTCTTCACTCTTTGCATCTATCATTTTTGTTTTTTTAACTACTTTGTTTTTGTCTTCTTGTGCAAAAAAAGCTTCAAGTGCATCTATGTCATAGTTTTTATTTAAATTTGCAAAGTATGGCTTCAACTTCTCTGAGATATAGACTCTATAAAAGTCCTTTTGCACCTCTAGAGTTGTAAAATAGCTTGTATAGAAGATGCAATCATCCTCTTTTATTTCTAAAGTTTTAGATAAAAATCTGCTAAAATCAAGCTCAGAAGCAGAGTCTATTTTATTGATAATATAACACTTAAACTTAGCATCTTGCATCTCAACTTGTGAGACAAGCTGCGCCAAAAATTTCGCCTCATTTTTATCAAGTTTTTGTATAAATGCGTACATTGTGCTCCATATCTACTGTTATCAAAATCTCTAACTAATCTCATTTTTAGTATAATTCCACTCTTAAATAAAAGGAGACATCTTGAAGATTAGTAAAAGTTTTTTAACTCATTTTATAGCTGTGATTTTAGCAGTTTTATCTTTTGTAGTAGCTGATAGATATAGCTCGCCACTTCTTTTAACATCTCTTTTTGCTATCTCTGGCGCTATAACAAACCAGCTAGCTATCCACATGCTTTTTGAGAGAGTTCCATTTCTTTATGGTTCTGGTGTAATTCCTGCAAGATTTGAGGCTTTTAAAACCTCTATAAAAGAGCTTATGATGAATGAATTTTTCACAAAAGAGCAGATAGAGAACTTCTTTAAAAACGAAGAAAAAAAGCTAAACCTTGAGCCAATCATCAAAGAAACAGACTTCTCACTAGCCTTTGATGCATTAGTAAAAACTGTTTTAGAGTCATCTTTTGGCGGAATGCTTGGGATGTTTGGAGGAGAGAGAGCACTAGAGTCTCTTCGTGAACCATTTTCAAAAAAGATGCAAAGCGCAGTCTCAAAAATAGTAGCATCTGATGCCTTTAACAAAACACTTCAAAACCATATGCAAAACTCATCTTTGAGTGATGAGATGCTAGCCTCAATAGAGCAAGTCATAGATGCAAGACTAAATGAGCTAACCCCTCAAATAGTAAAAGAGATAGTACAAAAACTCATCAAAGAACATCTACAATGGCTTGTTGTCTGGGGCGGAGTCTTTGGTGGACTCATCGGTTTAGTTTCATCTTTGCTAATATAGTCCTTATTTAAGGGCTTATGTAAAATTATATTTTAAATTTTACAACAATATTTTACAACAAATGGTTTAAAAACTGCAATATTTTGAAAAAAAATTGATAAGTAATATTTTTCGTATGTATGTTATTATTGAAAATGCACTCTTTTTATGTCGAATTTAAAATTAGAATTATGCTTAAATATATGCTTATTTTTTTGAGATATTTAATCCTATAACCAAGTTCAAATTACGCTAGTATGTTATTATAAAATACAAATTTAGATTTAAGATTGAATAGAGTGTTTAGATGTAATCCTAACTCCAACCTTACTAAAGACTTCTAGAAGCTTAGTTTCCCAATTATTCAAATCAGTATCTAAAAAGCCATCCCAAGATAGGGGTGACTTTTTTACTATTTGTATTTCTAGTTGTTTTATGGTTTCTTTTTTATAATCGTCATTTAGTTTTGTAGCAGACCAATTTTCATATCTTTTAAAAGCTTTATTTATTTGTTCATCTGTAAATTCTAAAAGGTTTTCACATTGATTAGCTAGATTAGCACCACTATCTTCAGGAAATAGTATTTTACCTTCATCGAACATCTTATATATTCTTCTTGATGAGCTTATTGAGTGTTTGAAATAAAACTTTTTTACACTACTTATTGTATCAAAGTCTTGATCTTTTGCAAGTTTAATTACATTTGCTCTTTGTTGTTCTGGTCTAGGAAGCGGCTGCCATCCTAAATAGCTAAAGCTTTCTTTTTGATTGTTTTGATTCATAAAAGGATTCATTACAAAGTCATATATTCTATATATCACTCCAGCTTTATTTGTATAACCTAAAGGGAGATATTTTTTTAAACTAGGATCCCATTTACATGTAGCAAAAAAACATGCAACATCAAAATTTGCTGTAATATCTAAATAATTTGTGTGTAAACCATAATGTTGAGCAATTCCAGTGTAGTCAATATGTAATGGTGTTCCCATAAAATGATTTTGTTTACTTACTGTAACAAAAGGATGTTCCTCTAGTAGTTCTTCAAAAGCTATAGTTCTAAACAGAGCGACTATCTGCTCTTTCTGAGTGTTACATCTATCCAATGTTGATACACAACTACCAAAATTTTCTATTTGTCCTCTGTAGCTTACAGAAGACATCTCTGTGCCACTTCGAAGATGAACTGTATCATCAAGCCCTATTAAAGAGTGAAGTCTTTCAATATCATCGGATACTATACCTCTATAGTTAAACTGTTTACCAGTATTTATTTTCTGAATATTTAACTTTTGTTTTAAAGAGTTTAGTGTTGGGTGAATTTTCATAGTTCTCTCAGTTTTATAAATATATTTAGCTTTGTTAAGTCAATAATAGAGTTTTAAATCTTGACTTTGTTTATTTAAAACTTCATCGTATAAAAATCACTGCATTGATAAGGCAGAGGTGTCCGGATACTCCAACATATGCATATAAATCATATGTAGGTATGTCCTGCTCGTACATTGTAATTCTTTATTGGATTATAGTCATATTCTAATAAATGAAACCAAATAACCATAGAGGTATCTTATTATCTACACCAATCTCTATATCATCTGATACAATATATCCCTCTTTTACATCTATTAGTTGTTTAAAGCTTTTATCTTTTCCGCCTACTTCAAAAGTATATTTTTCATCTAGTATAAAATCACCACTCTTTGGATAGTTAATACTATGTTCATAAGATACAGATGAAGCGAAAAATGTTTCTCTAATTGTCCCTGTTTTTGGATTATTACAAAATATTGAAAACAGATTAGTATTATCTAAGTAGAGTTTTTCCGGTTTTGAGATAATGCTAACACCACTAGATTTTGCACCTAATATTCTAATTAGTCCAGCTGCTTGTAAAATACCTAGATATTTATATAGTGTTCTTTGGTTAAGCTCAACTGCACCGCAAAGCTTTGAGATATTTATATCATAAGGCTCACTTTGACACAGCATTATCATCATCTTTTTAAGAGAGTTAATCTTATCATGTTCTATTGTATAAATCATAGGAAGATCAGTTTCTAAAATCTGCATAGAAGCACTTAAAAGCTTTTGAATATAACTGTTTTTAGAGCTTGTATAAAAAGGATATGCACCACTTTTTAGATACTCTTCAAAATATGCAAATGGTTTTACTTTTGATAGTATATCTACTGCATGTGACGTATGGTTTTGTAAAATATCGTTTAAAGCAATAGGTTCAAATTTTTCATTTGTTTCTAACTCTAAAAACTCTCTAAATGATAGCACTGGTAATCTATGTATAACAGCACGTCTACTCAAGTCAGCTTTTGCATTATCTATCGCAATGGCATTTGACCCTGTAAAAACAACATTTAAAGAGAAAAAACTATCATAAATCAATTTCAGGTCTGTCTCAAAGTTTTTAATCTTGTGTATCTCATCTATGATTAAAACCTCTCCACCCTTTTTTTGAAATTCATCTGCTATAGTAAAAAGTCCAAGTTCAACTACAAGTGGATGGTCTGCCATAATATAGAGTGTTTTCTTTTCTTTAAAAACAGTATGTAAATATTGAAGTAGTATAGTAGTCTTTCCAACACCACGAGAGCCTAATACACCTATAAGACGTTCGTTAAAATCAATCTTTTCAAATAGAAATCTTTTATACTCAGGTACCTTTTGAGCCAAAATTTGATTTGAAAGTAGTTGTAGCTGTTCTATCATATTTATTCCTATACTAATTAAATAACATATATTTTGTATTGTAGTACAAAATAATACAATAGTCAAATATATTTAAATACAACTAATTTATGAACTAGAATAAGTTACTGAGTTATAAATGTACTATTTTTACTATATTAAACGCCAAAATATCGGTTATCTATGCATAAACAGTACATTAAAGTCCATAATCCACCAATTCCATATCATCCTCAATATTTAAATATTTCATTGTTGTATCTATCTCTGTATGATTTAAAAATCTTTTTGCATGTACAATACCTAACTTTTTATATATCTTAGTGGCTGCTGTTCTACGCATTGTGTAAACTGTCACTCTATATGCGTGATCATAGGGACCTATATTTTGATTAAAATGTTTATCAAAAATCTTTCTCAGTTGCTCTGCATAATTTGATAACGTGTTGATTGATTTTTATATGCTTCTTTCTCTGCTTTTGTTATATCTCTTTTGTATAGTTGTTCTGGATAAAAAATAAAATTATCATGAATAAGCTTATGTTCTTTAATCCAATTTTTGAGTAAATCTAATAATTCTTGGCTTACTCTTGCGTCATAAGGTTTACCTTGTTTCATAGCTCTAATATAAATATTTCGTTTATCAAAATTAATGTGTTTAACCTGTATATCTATTACCGATGATGGTCTAGCACCTGTGTGAAAACAAGTTTTTAAAAATAAAAATAGTCTATGCTTTGTAACGAGGTCATCTAAGTTCCATAATTTTTTAAGTTCATCATCTGATAATACCCTACCTGGTTCATTGTTATCTACTTTAATAATATCTTTAATAATAACAGAATTTTTATCAACATAGCCCTCTTTTATTGCCCAATTAAATAAAGCTCTTAAAATACTAATTTGCTTTTTTTACTGTTCTAGGATTAAGGGGAGCGGCGTCACTCTTAGCTTTAGATTGAGCACCTCTTTTAGCTGGTTTCTTTTTAAGTTCTTCACTAAGCTTTTTTATATCATCTGTTTTAATCTTGGATATTTTCAATTTGCCCCATAATACAAAGAGATTTGAGTAGTTTTGAAAAGGATTGAAAACATATGGGTTTAGTATTTAGTGGACTCATCGGTTTTCTTAGTTCATTTTTATTATAGTTCTTTAAATCAGCTGTGTAAATTTCATTTGTTGACACAGACACACGATGTGTGTTACACTACTTAAAACACTAGGAGAATCAAAATGGCTATTCCTGTTTCAAACAAAGTAAGAACAAATGTATATTTAGACAGCACGATGAAAGAAAAAGCAAAAGAGATATTTAAGCTATATGGCATGGGGCTTAGCGATGCATTTAATATATTTTTATCTCAATCAGTGATGGAAAAAGGTATACCATTTCAGGTTAAAATCCCAAACAAAGAGACATTAGAAGCTATGCAAGATGTAGAGTCAAACACAAATCTTCAAGAGGTAAGCTTTGAGCAACTACAAGATGATATGAAACAATGTATCGCAAAATAAAAAGAACAAAATTATTTACCAAAGATAGCACTAAAGTGAAGCTCTCAGACCAACATTATAGTAAATTTATTATCTATGTAGGAAAGTTATTAGCAAGTGAGCAACTACCAGTGGAAGCACTAGACCACCCACTAAAAGGTGATTATAAAGGCTTCAGGGAGTTACATATAAGTGGCGATATGTTGTTAATCTATAGAAC
>JAVEST010000042.1:0-14694 GCA_034006465.1 Sulfurimonas sp.
TTGAGATAGTTAACTCTATCGAGATGATGCCACCGTTATAAAACACTCTCTTCACCCAAATACGGCTTTTAGAACCAAGCCTAATGCGAGACGGCTACTCGGGCTATTGTTAAGGTCTTCACCTAAACAAACCCGACTATAACTTTTACAGGAAACTCAATCAATGAAAATATTAATTTTAGGCTCAGGGGCGAGAGAATACTCAATAGCTAGAGCTATCCTTAGTGAAAAAGAAGATCATGAACTATTTTTTATGCCTGGAAATGGCGCTACTAACAGTTTTGGTACAAATATAAATATTAAAGATTATAATGAATTAGCACTTTTTGCAAAACAAAACGACATTGATTTAACTATAGTAGGCCCAGAAGCTCCGCTTGTTGATGGTGTCGTAGATATCTTCAAATCGCATAACTTAACTATTTTTGGTCCATCAAAACAAGCTGCTCAGCTTGAGGGTTCAAAAGTATATATGAAAAATTTTCTTGCAAAGTATAATATTCCAACAGCTCGCTATATAGAGACTGCTTCCATTGAAGATGCCTTTAAATTCACAGACTCTTTAAGTACGCCAATAGTTGTAAAAGCTGATGGACTTTGTGGTGGAAAAGGTGTAATTATCGCGCAAACTCACGACGAGGCAAAAGTGGCAATCTCTGAGATGCTAAGTGGAAAAAGCTTTGGAGATGCAGGACTTAAAGTCATTGTTGAAGAGTTTTTAGACGGTTTTGAGCTCTCAATGTTTGCTATTTGTGATGGAGAGGACTATATACTCCTCCCAGCTGCACAAGACCACAAAAGATTAAAAGATGGTGATAAGGGTCCAAACACTGGTGGAATGGGAGCATATGCTCCAACTCCTTTAGTTGATGAGGAGCTTTATGAAAAAGTAAAGACAAGAGTCATCCGCCCTACACTTGATGGAATGAAAAAAGAGAATGCTCCATTTGAGGGTGTTTTGTTTATTGGCATCATGGTAGTAAACGGTGAGCCAATTACGTTAGAGTTTAATGTTCGTTTTGGAGATCCAGAGTGTGAGATACTAATGCCACTAATGACTTCAAGTGTTAGCGACATGTTTTATAAAGCGGCAACAAACAGACTAGCTGAGATAAAAGTGGAGTTTTCAAAGCAATTTGCAGTTGGTGTAGTTATGGCGAGTGAGAATTACCCTTATGCAAGTTCAACTCCAGCTGAGATCATTGTTGATGATGTAAACCATGAGATAATAGAAAAATATACTCACATCTCGTACGCAGGTGTGAGCTTAGAAGATGGCACCCTTTATGCAGATGGTGGGAGGGTTTTAGTCTGTGTTGGCTTGGGAGACTCTATAAAAGAAGCAAGAGATAGAGCCTATATGAGATGCGGCCAAGTTCATTTTGCTGGTAAGAAACTTAGAACTGATATAGCATATCAAGCTCTAAAACAATAAACATTTGATCATTAAAGAGATTTTCACTATATAAGGACATCATTTGAATGATGAGATACAAAACAGACTCCACAATGAGGGAATAACTCTAGCAAGTAACAAAAAAAGAGCTATGGCTTTTTTTATAGATGAGATGCTACTCTCTTTTTTACTTATTATCTCTATATGGGACTCTTTTGCCAATGCTACTACTACTGAGGAGATTATAAATCTTACAAATGAATTTGCCTTAGAATTTATGCTTATGAAGGTTATATATCAAGCTTTTTTTGTTATGCAATATGGTGCTAGTATAGGAAAGCTCATTATGAAAATACGAGTTATTGACACAAAAACCATGCAGACTCCAAATGTTATAGTCGCACTAAACCGCGGGATATTTAGAGTTATATCTGAGCTATTTTTATATTTGGGCTTTTTATGGGGATTGTTAAATCCACAAAGACAGACTTGGCATGACAAAACTGCAAGCACTTTGGTTGTAGATGCTTAAAGTAGGTCTTTTTATCTTGATGATGGCATCATTAATATTTGGTGATGATATAGAAGATAAAATAGAGATTTATGCTACACACATGAACTCTAAAGACAATATTATAAAAGCTACTGGCGAAGTGACTGTAGTCTATAAAGACTATTTTTTAAGTGCAGATGAGGCCATTTATGATAAAGACACCTCAAATCTAGAGCTTTTTGGAAATATCCGCGCAAATCAAGCAAATCAGTACAAACTCCTAGGAGACTATGCAAGACTAAATATTGCTAAAAAAGAGAGAGTATTTAGACCTTTTTATATGCTTGAAAATAGTTCACAAGTCTGGATTAGTGCTGATGAGGGTTGTACTTTTGATAAAGATTTTGAGATCTCTTCTGGGGTGATGAGTGGATGTGACCCTAATGACCCACTTTGGAAACTTCACTTTTCATCATCCACATACAACTCTGATGATATGTGGCTTAATATCTATAATGCTAGAATCTTTATCTATGATATACCTGTTTTTTACACCCCTTATTTTGGCTATTCGCTCGATACAAAAAGAAGAAGTGGTCTTTTGATCCCTGCTTTTGGTATCTCTGAGTCTGAGGGTTTTTACTACGAGCAACCCATCTACATCGCTGAACAAAACTGGTGGGATTTGGAACTTAAACCCCAAGTTAGAACTTCTCGTGGTTATGGTGCTTACTCTACATTTAGATTTGTGGACTCTGCTATATCAAAAGGAGAATTTACAACTGGGTATTTTAAAGAACAAGATAGTTATTTTAAAGATAATGAACTAGCTCATGATGCACACTATGGATACAACTTCTTATATGATAATAGTGATGTTATAAACCAGTGGCTAGGCACAAAACTAAGAGGACAGTCTGGGTTGTTTATTGATATAACACATATGAATGATGTCGATTATATAAACCTCTCTACAAATGATACAATCCTAAATTCAACATCAACTCAAGTTCTCTCAAAAGTTAATCTCTTTTACAACAATGACACAGACTATTACGGTGCATATTTTAAATATTATCAAGACTTAACAAAGGTTAGTAACGAAGATACTCTTCAAAAAATTCCAACATTTCATTATCATAGATACCTAGATACTCTCTTTGATGATTATCTTCTCTATAACCTAGATATACAGAGTAACAACATCTACAGAAAAGTAGGAAAACATGTCATTCAAACAAATGTCAATATACCAATAAGCCTACAGGCTACTTTTTTTGATGAGTACCTAAATGCTTCTTTTAAAACCTATTTATATGCACAACATTCAAAGTTTAACGGAGAAGAAGAGATAAAAAGTAGTGAGTGGGATAATGGATATTATGCAAGAAACCATCATGTTTTTTCTCTCTCAACACAACTTAGTCGCGCTTATGAAGACTTCACTCATGTTGTAGGATTTGGTTCTAGCTACAAAGTGGCTGGTGGTGAAACCAAAACTGGTTTTTACAAACAGTGGCAAAAATTTTGTTCTGAGTCAGAAAATAGGGATAATCCTCAGTGTGAATTTTATAATATATCAGATGTAGAAGAAGAGCTTCAACTCGACTTTTCACAATATCTTTATGACACTACTGGTGAGCAGATACTCTATCATAGATTATCTCAAAAAATAAGCTATGAGAATGTACAAAATCGTTTAGGGGAGTTAGAAAATGAGCTTGAATATCAAATCACTCCTAGCATAAGGCTATATAATAATCTTTTATACAACTATGATGAGAAGAAATTTTCAAAACTCTATAATGAGCTCTCTTACAAAACTGGTAAGTTTAGCCTCTCTCTATCGCATCTATATAGAGATACATTTTTAGAAAAAACTGCAACACATACTCCTCTAACAAGCTATCTCACATCAACTGCTAGCTATACTTATGACAAGCATTATTCTTATCATATAGCATATAATTATGATTTAGAACAAAGCATGAAAAAGAGTGCTGAGATAGGTTTTTTGTATCAAAAAAAATGTTGGAACTTTGGCCTGAAATATTTAGAGAACAACAGACCAATATTAACAGACACAGGTTCGACTTCTATATATGATAGATATATCTACCTAACAATAGTTTTAAAGCCGATAATGAGTCCAGATAGCGGGCCTCTTTATGAACACAAACTGCCAGAGTAACTAAAGGACTCTAAGAGATGAAAAAGTACAAACACATACTTAAAGATAGGCAAGATGCAGCAACAAAGCTTATGGATGTCATTCCTATGCAGAGGCTCAAAGATGAGTCTTGGAAGATGGTGGCCATCTCAAGAGGTGGTTTAGAATTAGCTTACTTTCTTAGGAAAAAACTTCCAAATGCGCTTGACTTTCTCTTCTCAGAGGCCATCTTAGCTCCAAACAATGATGATTGTGAGATCGCAAGAGTAAGCGAGAGAGAGGAGATAGTTATAAATGAGCAGTTAGTAAAAACTTTTGGTATTCAGTATGACTATATCTATGGAGAGGCTCAAAGAAAACACGAAGAGCAGATACTTAGCTATGTCTACCAATATAGAAAAGGAAGACCTTTTGCATCTATGAAAGATCAAGTAGTTTTACTTATAGATGAGGGAAGTGAGACGGGGCTTCGTTTGATGACTGCGATAAAAACCATTTTAGCGATGAAGCCAAAAGCTGTTTATATTGCAGTTCCTGTTTTACCTAGTGATACATTAGAACTCTTAGAGCCTTATGCAGATGATATATTCACCTTGTATGAGATAGACGACTATGTTGAGACTGCACTTTATTATGAAGAGTTAGAAAAAGTAGAAGAAGAAAAAATAGAAAAATACTTAGGAGAAAAAAATGAAATATGATGTAAATATAGGCTTAGATGATAAGATAGAGAGTTACTCATTTGGTGAAGTAGCAAAGCAAGCAAACGGTTCAGCATGGCTAAAATCAGGCGATAGCGTAATACTTGCTACTGTAGTAATAGACGAGACAGAGGTAGTAAAAGATGACTTTTTACCTCTAACAGTTCAGTATATTGAAAAGACATATGCAGCAGGAAAAATCCCAGGTGGCTTTTTTAAACGTGAGACTAAACCCAGTGATTTTGAGACTCTAACTTCTCGCATCATTGACCGCTCACTTCGTCCTCTTTTTCCTAAAGGGTTTGGACATCCTACTCAGATAACTATTATGACTTTTAGTGCGGGTTCTGATGCAGACCTACAAGCCTTAGCGCTAAAGGCAGCATCTGCTGCACTCTATACTTCAGACATAGATATAAACACATCAGTCAGTGCTATTAGAGCAGCTCGCGTTGATGGTGAGTTAGTTTTAAATCCTACTCTTTCTCAGTTAAAAGATTCAACCCTAGACCTCTACTTATCTGGCACAAAAGAAGATATCTTAATGATAGAGATGCGCTCTATGGGTACAAATGAGCAAGAGTTACAAGATAGCTTTATTATAGACCCTATGATTGATCCAACTCTTAGCACTTCAAATATCTCTATCCACCAGTCAAATGCTATCCCAGAAGATGAACTTATTAAAATTTTACAACTCTCTCAAGATGCTCTTTTTGAGGCTAATAAAGAGTATGAAGCTGCCTTTATAGCGTTTAAAAAACCAACAAAAGCTATAGAGTACAAAGCGCATCTTATCAACAGTGAGATGGTGACTTATGTAAGAAATAACCATTTAAGAGATATCGCAATAGCTATGAATCAGATGGCAAAATCAGAGCGTTCAACGGCTCTTAGAGAACTAAGAAAAAACATTATAAAAACAAAAATTGAGTGGGCAGAAGTTGAGTCAGAAGTCTCTTTAAAAGATGCGATAGAGAGCGTAAAAAAAGAGCAAGTTAGATCTCAAATACTTCAAACAAAACTACGCGCTGATGGTAGAAGTTTAACTGAGATTAGACCTATCTCTATCTCTACAAATGTTCTTCCAAAAGCTCATGCATCGTGCCTTTTTACAAGAGGACAGACTCAAGCTTTAGTAGTTTTAACTATGGGCGGAGTAAAAGATGGGCAGATGTTTGAGAGCCTAACTGATGAGGGCATCCAAAACGAAAATTTTATGGTTCACTACAACTTTCCAGGTTTTAGCGTAGGCGAAGCGACACCTATTATGGGAACAAAAAGAAGAGAACTCGGTCATGGAAACTTAGCAAAAAGAGCGCTAGAACCTATAGTAGATCTAAACGGAGAGACTATTAGACTTGTCTCAGAGATACTAGAATCAAACGGCTCCTCTTCAATGGCTACAGTTTGTGGTGGTTATATGGCTCTAAGAGCTGCAGATATAGACACAAGTGATGTTATCGCTGGTATTGCTATGGGGATGGTCTCTGAGGGAGATAACTACGCTATTCTTTCAGACATTATGGGGCTTGAAGACCATGATGGAGATATGGACTTTAAAGTGACAGGTTCCAAAGATGGTATCACAGCTATGCAGATGGATATAAAACTAGGCGGCATCTCACTTGACATCTTAAAAGAGGCACTTTACCAAGCAAAAGAGGGACGAAGTCATATCATAGATATCATGATAGATGCTGAGAAAAACATAGAGTTCAATGATGGTGTTCTTCCAAGTACAGACTTTTTTCATATAGACCCAAGCGTAATAGGTGATGTAATTGGTCAAGCTGGTAAGGTTATTCGTGAAATTATTGAGAGATTTGAAGTAGCTATTGATATCGATAAAAAAGATGGAAAAGTAAAAGTTACAGGTAAAAACAAAACTGGAGTGATGGGTGCAAAAGAGCATATACAAGACATCGCAAATGCCCCAAAGCAGGAAAAAATAAAATACCAAGTAGGTGATAAATGCGAAGGAACTGTTAAGAAAATAGTTGATTTTGGCGCATTTATAGAACTTAGTGATGGAACTGATGGACTTCTGCATATCTCTAAAGTCTCAGAAAAAAGAGTAGAGAAAGTCTCTGATGTGCTTAGCGAAGGCGATAAAATTCTAGTTGAGATTTTAGAGTTTAAAGGCAATAAAATATCTCTAGGAAGAACGGATAGTTTGTAATTCAACTCTACTTTAAACTAAACTTTAAGACTTCTTCTGTATAATTCGCCATCATTTTCTAGTAGGGAAATCATGGCATTTATGTTGTGGTTGCTTCATTTTTTATGAGGTTACGCTATCCGAAGGAATCTGTAATAATTATATTTGGAGAAACTATGAAAAAAGTTCTATTTTTAATGCTAGCTCTTGCTACTGCTGCTTTTGCTGCTGATGGTGATGTTGCTAACCAAACTCTTAAAGCTTACTCAATGATCGCTGCTGGTCTTGGTCTTGGTCTTGCTGCTCTTGGTGGAGCTATAGGTATGGGTCATACTGCAGCTGCTACAATTGCTGGTACAGCTCGTAACCCAGGTTTAGGTGCTAAACTAATGACAACTATGTTTATCGCTCTTGCGATGATCGAAGCACAAGTAATTTACG
The DNA here is from genome assembly GCA_034006465.1 of Sulfurimonas sp. Classification (GTDB taxonomy): domain Bacteria; phylum Campylobacterota; class Campylobacteria; order Campylobacterales; family Sulfurimonadaceae; genus Sulfurimonas. The sequence continues at coordinate 7,363 of JAVEST010000042.1, forward strand.
CACTAGTAATTGCACTAATCGCACTTTACGCTAACCCTTATTTAGGTTAATCAAACCTCTCTTAAACCCTTTTGGGTTTAAGATTTTTTCTAAATTTATGCGATCGTGGTGGAACGGTAGACACGCTACCTTGAGGTGGTAGTGCCCTAGGGTGTGAGAGTTCAAATCTCTCCGATCGCACCATCTTATACTCCTTTTCTTTACTTCAACACAAAAGATAAAACCATATGTTAGATACTCGTAGACACTTAAAGAAATTTTTTGATGAATTTTATAAAAATTCCTTACAAAATTCTTTTATTACATTTTTTCTCTCTTTAGTTATAGCTCTAGCTATTGCATATATTCCAACTTACACCCTTTCAGATGCGGGAGTGACAACACTCTTTATCCTTCTTTTTGCAGCTGGGTTATGGATTAGTGAAGCGATTCCTGCTTTTGCTGTCTCTTTGCTTGTTATCTCTTTAGAGATTGTTCTTTTAGGCTTTAGTAATTTTGATTTTGCAAGCGGTTCGAAAGAGTGGGAGTACTATCTCTCACCTTGGTCTTCACCCTTGATATTCCTTTTCTTAGCTGGCTTTATTATGGCTAGTGCTGCTTCAAAAACAAAGCTGGACTTGTGGTTAGCAAAGAGAGTTCTGTTTTTTGTAGGAGGCAGACCTAAAAATATAGTTACGGGTCTTATAGCTATTACATTTGTACTATCAATGTTTATCTCAAATACTGCAACCGCTGCGATGATGATGACCGTTCTTACACCGCTACTGCTTCATATTAAACCCTCAAACCCTTTTAGTAAAGCAATGCTTCTTAGTGTAGTAGTAGGAGCAAACTTAGGCGGAATGGCAACCATTATCGGGACACCACCAAATGCTATTGCAGTAGGACTTTTAGGTATGAATGCACCATCTTTCATAGGATGGATGGGATATGCTCTTATCCCTGCCATCGTAGTAGTTGTGATACTTCGTTTTGTGATTTTAAGGCTCTATCCCTCAAATGAACCTTTTATAAATTTAACAAGTATCAAAGATGTTAATCATTTTGATGATTCTACAAAAGAGTTTACAAAAGTCCCAGCGATACCTAGTTGGAAAAAAAACATAACAATTCTTATTTTTATGATAACGGTTTTAATGTGGCTTACAGGTCCTCTTCACAATATCCCAACAACCGTTATATCTTTTATCCCTATCATAGGTTTTACCCTCTTTGGAATCTTAGATGCTGATGATATGTGCAATATCCGCTGGGATGTTATTATCCTTATCGTCGGAGGACTAAGTCTCGGTCTAGCAGTCTCAAAAACAGGTCTTGATATCTGGTTTGCAACACTTGTAAATGTCCAAAATATGGAGCTATTTTTACTTATACTTGTATTTACTTTTGTAGTAGTTATCATCTCAAACTTTATGAGTAACACAGCAGCCGCAAATATTATGCTTCCTATTGTTCTAGCTGTAGCTGCTACACTCTCAGAAACAGGAAGTATTTATGCTGTAATTGCAGTGGCCCTTAGTGCTTCATTTGCAATGAGCCTGCCAGTATCAACACCACCAAATGCCATAATCTTCTCAAGCAAAAAAGTAACTACAAAAGATTTTCTAATTATAGGTCTAATATCTGCTTTTGTGGGGCCACTTGTAGTAACTGCATGGTTCTATCTTCTTTCACTCTTTTAAGAAAAAAGGCAAATTAGGTGTTCTAAATCATTATTAGGTTGGATCCTGAATCAAGTTCAGGATAAGTGGAGTCTAGTTTATAGATTCATCAGAGGGCTTAACTATTTAAGCTCCAAACTCTTAGAATTTATAAAAAACTTTTTAGACCAGATTGCTTCTCTTAGATCGAGGATAGAGTGGACTTCATCATTTACCAAGCGATAATAAGCTTTAACTTCAACGCTCGAAGCATCTGCTGCTTTTTTTACCTTTAGTATTTTTTCTCCATTGGCTGGAATGCTAACATCTTCTGACATCTCCTCTGCTAGATGCGGGATAGTTGGCTTATCTTTTCTTCTTGTATAGTATCTAGTTAACGATATGCTCTTGGTATCAACTACCTTGTTGTGTTTCATATATGCTATCTCGACTATCAACTCTCTTGATCCAAAACCGCTTGGGATATTATGCGGTTGAGGATTTTTAAGAGCAATTATAAGCTCATTTTTTTCTTGCCATATATCAAGCTTAAGTGCGCCTATCCACATATCTTCATTATGCGCACCATAAAAAGAGTGTTGCCTTACCTCTCTTTGCTTTGTTTTGCCATTTTCTACTCTTAGAGTAGATGCTACACCTAAACTTTTTTCTCCCATATGACAATCAACACAGCTTTTATCCTGCTTTTTATACTCTTTTTGCATATCTGTAAAAACTAGGCCTTTGACAGACCTATCATTTGCATGACAAACAAAGCAGAGTTCATCAGGTTTTTTACGCATAAAGTCTCTTTGCTCAGTTTCATGATAAGGCGAATTTGCATCACTAAATGGTCCTATCATCAGACCTGACTCTGTCCAACTAACACGGTCCATGCCTCTAAAAGAGTCATCTCTATCATTATGTATTTTATCTATATTGTGACAAACTACACAGTTTATCCCTTCATTTATTGCACTACTCTCTATAGCTTCATTTACTTTTGAGTTTTTATCCAAATCCATTAAAACTTTAATCTCATAGTCTAAACCTGTACTAGTAACTGTGATGCGTGGATTATGGCAGGTTGCACATTGTACTTTTACGCTGTTTTGGCTTTTTCTACTCTTTCTAGCTACATACTCTATACTTTTAGAAAAATACTCATCTTTATCGTAGTGGCTTTTTGAATGCCAAGACTCTTCCCACTCTTTTACTATCTCTAAATGACAAGCTTTACACTTTTGTGAGCTTTGATACTCTTTTGAGACTTCTACAACTTTTGCGCTATATATAGTAGATGCTAGTAAAGCAAACACTAAAAGCAGTTTCACTATGCACCTCTCATCTTATCCAACCAAACCATAAGACCTTTTTGAGCATGAAGTCTATTCTCTGCCTCATTAAAAACCATCTCTGAGTGTTTCTCTAAAACGCCCTCACTAACTTCTAAGCCTCTATATGCTGGCAGGCAGTGTAAAAACTTAGCATCTTTTGCAGCTAAGAGCATTAGCTTCTCATCTACCATAAATCCTTTAAAGATTTTGATTCTTTGCTCTTTTTCTTCCTCTTGTCCCATAGAAGTCCAAGTATCTGTTGTGATAACATTAGCACCTTTTACAGCCTCATTTGGGTCGTTCATAGTCTTTATCGTCGCCCCACTCTCTTTAGCTAAAGCAAGAGCTTCTTTGAGGATGCCATCATCAACTTCATAACCTTTTGGAGTAGCGATGCGAAGTTCAAACCCGAGTTTTGCAGCTAGCATCATCCATGAGTGAGTCATGTTGTTACCATCACCAATATATGCACAAACAATATTTTCATGTGCCTCGTACTCTACTAAAGTCATGTAATCAGCTAAGAGTTGCACAGGATGGTATGAGTCTGTTAAGCCATTTATCACAGGAACTTTCGAGTAAGATGCAAACTCTTCTATCATCGACTGCTCAAAAGTTCTTATCATAACCATATCGCACATACTAGAAATCACTCTAGCTGTATCTTTGATAGGCTCGCCTCTTCCTAAGTGAATATCACGGTTTGAGAGAAAAAGTGCGTGGCCACCAAGCTGGAACATCCCCGTCTCAAAACTAACCCTAGTCCTAGTTGAACTCTTCTCAAAAATCATTGCTAGCGTTTGGTTCTGAAGCTCTTTTTTGTAAACTCCAGCTTTGAGATTTCTTTTTATCTCTAAACCTATCTCAACTATCTCTAATATCTCTTCTTTTGTAAAATCTTTTAGTGTTAAAAAATGTCTCAATTTATTCCCCAATATTTTATCGATGTCTATTTTATACTATTTCTAGCATCTTTGCAACTTCTTTAGCATGATATGAGATAATAATGTCAGCGCCAGCTCTTTTAAAGCCAATCATTGTCTCCATCACAACTCTGTCATAGTCTATAAGGTCTCTTTCTCCAGCTGCTTTTAACATCGCATACTCGCCACTTACATTGTAAACAGCCAGTGGAAGAGAAGTGTTTTCCCTTATGTCTCTCACTATATCTAAGTACGCAAGCGCGGGCTTTACCATAAGTATGTCAGCTCCTTGCATCTCATCAGCGATAGACTCATTTATAGCTTCTCGTCTGTTTGCTGGGTCCATTTGGTAGCTAGAGCGGTCTCCAAAAGATGGAGTTGACTCTGCTACATCACGAAATGGTCCATAGTATCCAGATGCAAACTTAGTTGAGTATGCCATGATAGGAAGGTTTTCATACCCCTTAGCATCTAGTGCATCTCTTAGAGTTGCTATGATGCCATCCATCATGCCTGATGGCGCTATCATATCAGCACCTGCTTTTGCATGGATGATGGCTTGTTGTGCAGAGATTTCAAGCGTAGCATCGTTATTTACAGTCTCGTTTGCCTCATCTATGATGCCACAATGTCCGTGGTCTGTGTACTCGCAAAAGCATAAGTCAGTCACAACAAACATCTCTGGATGCTCTTTTTTTATAGCTCTAATTGCAGTTGCAATGATGCCATGCTCGCAAAGTGAGTCAGAACCTATGGAGTCCTTTACATCAGGAATACCAAAAAGGATGATAGAGTAAAGCCCTAGTTTCTTAAGTTCCACACACTCTTTTAAAATCTCATCTAAACTCATCTGAAACACGCCTGGCATAGAAGATACTTCTGTTTTTATGCCCTCACCTGAACGTACAAAAAGTGGATAGATAAAGTCATCTTTACTAAGCGTTGTCTCTCTTACTAATGAGCGAAGCTGCTTATTTAAACGAGTTCTACGAAATCTTTGAAACATAATAAACCTTTTTTGGATATAATTTTGTAAAAATTTATTTTATCGTTTTAAAGTTTAAACTAGGGTACATGTATTGAATATAAAGATTTCAGAGGTCGCAAACTTACCTTCTAAGTTTGGAGATTTCAAAGTAAAAGCCTTTAAAGAGGGTCAAAAAGAGCATCTTGTTATATATAAAGATGACTTAGCAGAAGTGCCAATAGTAAGAGTTCACTCAGAGTGTTTAACGGGTGATGCTATTGGAAGTTTGAAGTGTGACTGTCGTGACCAGCTTGAGTTTGCACTAAAATTAGCCCAGAGTTCAGGAGGAATGGTTATCTATCTAAGACAAGAGGGCCGAAATATCGGACTCTTAAACAAGATAAACGCCTATGCTTTGCAAGACAAAGGCTATAACACCATAGAAGCTAACCATCAACTAGGCTTTCGTGCAGATGAGAGAACTTATGAGATAGTAACTAGAATCTTAGAGCATTTCAACATAAAAAAGATAAAGCTACTAACAAATAATCCAGATAAAATCAACTCCATAAGCAATATTGAGATAGTTGAGAGAATCCCCATTATTATGGACTCAAACAAGCATAATGAGGGCTACTTAAATGTTAAAAAAGACAAGATGGGGCATTTGCTTTAAACCCCCATTTAAACTTATGCTAAAATGTCTCTTTTAAAGGATTTTTGTGGATTTAAAGACTACACTCTCTTACGATAATATCACGCTACCCGATGATTTTTTTTACAATGTTCAAAAGTACAAAGAGCATCTCTTTAAGTGGAACAAAGTCCATAACTTAACTGGCGCAAAAGATGAAAAAACCATAGATGAGTTTATCTACGATGCTGTTTTTCCCATCTCGTTCTTGCCACCTGCAAAGACTCTTCTTGACATTGGAACAGGGGCTGGTTTTCCTGGTATGATTTTGGCTTTTGCTCTACCAGAGACTATGGTAACTCTAGTTGAACCTCTAACAAAAAGAGCTAGTTTTTTACAGTTTATAAAGGCCGATTTGAAGCTTGCTAATGTTAGAGTTGTTAAAAAAAGAGTCCAGCAGATGGATAGCGAGATCTTTGATATTATAACTTCAAGAGCAGTTACAGATACCCAGATGCTGCTAGATTTGAGCAAAAACTTTAGAGATGAAGAGTCAAAACTACTCTTTTACAAAGGCGAGAGAGTCTATGATGAAGTAGATGCAAGCCTCAAACATCGTGTCATAAAGACTAAAAATAGACACTATTTACTCATAGGAGAAGACTGATGCAATGGATTTTAGTTATTGTACTTATAGCGGTTGTTTACTTTATATTTATCAAAAAAAAGCCACAAATAAAAGGTGGTAAAAGAGATACTATAGCAAACGATATGGTAAGCTGCGAGCAATGTGGCATCTATTGTGAGATAGATGATGCCATCCTTAGTAACAACAAGTACTACTGCTCGCAAGAGTGCCTAAAGAGGTCGTAATGTTAATATTTGGTCATAGATTTATAGGTAGTGAAAATTTTTACCATACACAAAACATAGATGCCATCGATAACACTCCATCAAACTCTACTATCTACTTAGATTTTAGTGAAGACAACTTAGAGATAATAGAGCACTGCAAAACAAATGAGATAAGCCTAGCACTCGGAGTAGAAGATATAAGAGAGCTTATTTATGCCTCTTCACTTGGGGCATCTTTTATTTTAGTGCAAAAAGAGCTCGCATCTACTGCTATGCGCATTGCAAACAACTATCTCTTTGATGCTAAAATTCTTGTTCATATAGAGGATGAAGATGAGATTGAAGAGTTGGCAATTTTAGGCGTAGATGGAGTTATTTTCTCAACTGCCATCATCAAAACTAACTCCTAGTGATATGACAAAAATTCTCCTCTTTGTAGTCTTATCTCTTTTTCTACTTAGCGGATGCTCTAGCAAAAAACTTTTGCAGACTCAAGATTTTACAAAACCCATAAATACTACAAAAACTCCATCCCTAACAAACACCAAAAAAGCTATCCCAGAGTATAAACCAAGCCTAAACAACTGGATAACTATAGCTCTCTATGAGGAGTACAAAAAGTGGTATAGAACTCCTTATGAGTATGGAGGTTTTGATACCAGCGGACTTGACTGCTCCTCACTTATACAAAATATCTACAAAGATGCCTTCAACATTGACCTGCCACGAACTACAAAAGATCAAGTACAAAAGGGTTATGAAGTAAGCAGAAACTCTGTAAGAGAGGGAGATTTGGTATTTTTTAAGACTGGATACAAACAGAGACACGCTGGCATCATCATAGAAAAAGATAAGTTTATCCACACTTCTACCAAAAGAGGTGTTAGCATCTCAAGTCTAAACAACCCATACTGGCGTGAAAAATATTGGCAAACAAGAAGAATTTTACCCTAAACCACCCCATCGGAAGCGAGGG
>JAVEST010000072.1:0-10176 GCA_034006465.1 Sulfurimonas sp.
GAAGCTAAAGCATCGCTTCCTTTGAGCATAACAGTTTGCCTCTCTTCAGGAAGCGAGGTTTTAACCTCGTCTTGCGAGATGCAGCTAAAAGGCATCATAATCCCTAAGGCTTCGCCCAAAGAGCAGATATAGTAAGTAGAGATAAAGCGAGCGAGTTCAAGCTGTTTTTGTGAGTAAAAAAACTCACTTAGGCTCAAAACCTCATTTGTTTTAAATTCTGGTTTTTGAACCTTCTCTATAACTACGCCATCAGTAGTTCGATTTCTTACATCTATACTTACTTTTGTTAATAGTTTTATCTCAGAGTTTGAGCAATATGTGAATGGCTCAAGAGGGGAACCTAAGAGTGAGATATTATAGTAGTGCAAAATATCCTCTAGTTAGCTAAGGCGTTACAGTCAGCTGTATCTTCCGCGCACATAAACTTACCATCAACTGGAGTATATATAAACTCTGTTTTAGTTCCATTTACTGCGTAATCATAGACTAAAAATGCATCATCTTTTACCGTCCACCCATCTGTTTGTGAACCTGCTTTGATACCATACATCATAAGTGTTCTATTTTGATCTTTTACTTCAGTTGGAATCGTTCCACTCCCAGTAAAGAGGGTTGTGCTATTATCACTTAAGTTTGGTATATAGCTAGCGTTACCCTTTACAAGTTGAGCCTGTCTTTCATTTACAATGGCTGAGCGGATAGTTGCAACGTCAGCACGGCCAGAAACTATGTTAGCCTGTTTTTTTGTTTTTTCAAGCTTAGGAAGTGCCACAGCCGCTAAAATTCCTAAGATTACGATAACAAAGATTAGCTCTATCATAGTAAAAGCATTTTTTGATTTTTGCACGAGCATACCTTTAAAAAAAAATATCACTTTAGTTAGTAGGCGATACTAGCATTTTTTAGTTTAAATTTTGGTTTTGTGGGGTTTGGCTTTTCGGCTTTTTGGAACCGCGAACTTTAAGAACGCTAAGCAATGACATTCTCCACGATGTTTTGGGGTTGAGTTTGGTTTGGATGAGTTTGTGTGTTGTATGCATTCCCAAGCTGGAGCTTGGGAACGAGGGAAGACGATTTTATAGATTACTATTTAGCATATATTTTTTAGTCCCAGCATTATACAAATCACACATAGGTGCAACTGTGACATTTCCATCCTTACAAACAACAGTATATAAAACACCATTATATGTCCCAGATGCAACATATCCTTTAGCATCTTTTACTGGAGCTGTTACATCAGTAGCATTAAAATCATAATCCGAGTCTGCTAATTTACCAAAGCTTGCTACAATTTTGTCAGGAGGGGTTAAATCAGCATTAATTTTTCCAGAAACATTAAGATCTACTATCTTTCCTTCTTCCCCTCCCATCATTGAATCACTCCAATATGCAGGTAGAATAGTTCTATTTAATGTGCCAACATAAGCTTGCAGCTTGCCAACTTTAGCCTGTTCAGAGACGCCTGTAAACTTAGGAAGCGCAACTGCAGCTAAAATACCTAAAATAACTATAACAAATATCAACTCTATCATCGTAAAACCAGTTCTTTTCATAAGAACTCCTTGATTGCAAAAATGAGCTACTCTAGTAACCTCAGAAAAGATTATGTGATAAAAAGCATTAAATAGTGCTTAAAAATAACTGTGATTATTCGTGTATCTTTATGTTATCTTTACTCCACTTTATGAAGACTTTTTTTTGGAACTCTTTTTGCTTGATTTAGATTATATATAAAAATCATGAAGAGCTAAGGAGTAAAAATGAGTATTCAAATATCTCGCGCACACGATATTGTTGATAAAGCACTCGATTATAGAGCTATTAGACAAGATATGATAGCTTCAAATATCGCAAATGCAGATACTCCTTTTTACAAACCAAGAGATATAAGTTTTCAAGAGACGCTTATAGCTAAAAAAGCAGAGATTTTTAACGACACAAAAGACAAACTAGAGTTAGCTCAAACAAATGCTTCACACATTCCACTTCAAGAAGAGAGAGATTCTAGCCGTGCTACAACATTTTACAGAGATGGACATATGGCAAGGAACGATGGAAACAGTGTAGATTTAGATGTTGAGACTACTGAGATGAGTAAAAACTCAGTTATGTTTAACGCTCTAGTTATGGCTAGAAAAAAGAGTTCTGGTATCTATAACAGCGTTATAGAAGCATCAAGTAAAGCAAGCTAATTGTGAAAAGCATTAAATATCTCGCCAAAGGCGTAGCTTTAGTGATTGAGACTAACTTAGGCCTGTTCGAGTTAGTTGAGAAAAAGGAGAAGAAATGTCATTTTTAAATAGTTTTGATATTAGTGGTTATGGACTAAGTGCTCAAAGAGTCAGAGTAAATACTATCTCGCAAAACATAGCAAACGCACAAACTACTAGAACTGAAGAGGGCGGACCTTACAGAAGAAAAGAGGTTATCTTTAAAGCGATAGACTTTAATGAACATTTCAACAAAGCACTAGGAGAGTCAACAAACAGTGCTAAATATGAAGATCCTCTAGATGAGGGACATTTTGGCAAAAAAGTCAATCCTGCTATAATGAGCGTAGTAGTTGATAAAATCTCAAGAGATGACAGGGAACCTAAGCTAAAATTTGATCCATCACACCCAGATGCAGATGCAAGTGGTTATGTTGCGTATCCAAATATTAATCCTGTTATCGAAATGGCCGATTTAGTAGAAGCGACTAGAAGCTATCAAGCAAATGTGGCTGCATACGAGAGTTCAAAAGATATAGCAAACGCTGCTATATCTCTTTTACAGTAGGCTTTAAATGAATAGTGCGCTAAATAAGGATAGAAAATGAGTGAATTTGGTAAAATAGAAGGATTATCAGGAACATCGACTGCTGAACTTTTAAAACAAAAAAGTAAGGTAGATGGTGCTAGTGGTGAGGCCTTTGCTAATCACTTAAAATCTGCTCTAAATGAAGTAAACGAGTATCAAGAAAAGGGTGAAGTAGCTCTTAGTGAGATGGCAACTGGTCAAGTAAAAGATTTGCATCAAGCAGCCCTTGCTATTGGAAAAGCTGAGACGAGCATGAAACTAATGCTTGAGATAAGAAACAAAGCACTAAATGCTTACAGAGAGTTAGGTAGAACACAACTATAAACACTTTAAAAATAACTCTCTAACTCTTGCTCCATAATGCTATAATCTCTTAAAAAGAAACTCAAGTGCAATCTATGAACTACAAAACAAAAAGTAAAAAAATCTTTCTTCTTTATACCCTTATTGCCATAGGTTTTTTAATATTTTTAAGCGTAATGCTTCTGACTGTACTAAAACATCGTCACCTCCCATCTCTATATACAAAAGAGACATCAAAATCGCAAAGAGGTTCCATTATAAGTGCTGATGGTTTTCATATTGCAACCACTCAAAAACTCTACAAAGCTGTTGTAAATACTCTATATATAGATCCACAAAAGATGAATCTTTTTATAGAACTCTTTAGCATCTACTCTGGTATAGAAAAAAAAGAGATAGAGAAAAAGATAAAAAATGCACAAGGCTCCGTAGTTTTGAGCTATAACATTACAGAAAAAATGGCACAATATTTAAAGAGCCTCTCTTATGAGCTTAGAAGGTACAATGTCTTTGTTGAGAGGAAAAACCCTAAAACTGGCTACACAACACTTCATGGATTAAACATCATTGAGAGCGGAGAGAGTAGAGAATACCCTTATGGAAATCTTTTGACTCCAATAATCGGCTATCCACACAAGCAAGAAGAGGATGGATATACCTATATAAAAGGCGTAAAAGGGCTTGAAAAAAGATTTGAGAGAGCTCTCTCTCCAAGGCAAGATGAGTTAAGGCAAGGAAAAAGAGATGTAAACAGCTACATTATCTTAAATAAGCAAAGTTTTTCAAAACCGTATATTAATGGTCTTAATATTAAGCTAAATATCCCTGTAGGTCTTCAAATAAGAGTTGAGAGAATGCTAGATAGTATGAAAGTAGAGCTTCAGGCAAAAGAGATTATCTGTGCAGTGATGGACACAAAGAGTGCAAAAGTCATCACACTAGCAAGCTCAAACAGATATCTACCTAAGAGTATAAAAAGAAGTGATTATCCATCTCTAAATAGTGCTATGACTGAGTATAGTTTTGAGCCTGGAAGTGTTATAAAACCTATCACATTTGCTCTGCTTCTTGATAAGGGTTTAGTAAATCCTTATGATTTAGTAAATGGTCACAATGGTCGCTTTAAGATTGGTAGAAAAGTTATAACTGATGAGCATGACTTTGACTGGCTTAGTGCTGAGAATGTTATAGTTCACTCATCAAATATTGGTATAGCTCAACTTGCACAAAAGCTGAGCGGTGGCGAATTTTATGAAGGACTTCTTGATTTTGGATTTACTAAAAATTCTACACCAGACCTAGTCTATGAAAGACTAGGCTCCATTCCAAATGCAAATCAGTTAAACAACGAGATATATAAAGCAACTTGCTCTTATGGCTATGGGATGAACGCAAACTTGATGCAGCTCATCCGTGCATATAGTGCTTTTAACAACAATGGAAGAATAGTAACGCCAAAAATAGTAGATAGTTTTGTAGATTCAAGAGGTCAAATAAAAGAGATTCCAAATGAAGAGCAGGTTCAAGTTATAAAAAGTTCAACTGCCGATAGAGTCAAACAAATCCTTATAAAAACTGTAAATGAGGGGACTGGTAAAAGAACAAAAACAGATGGGCTCATAGTTGGTGGAAAGACTGGAACCGCCCACATAGTTGAGGGCGGCCAGTATGTCAATAGATACAACACCGCATTTTTAGGCTTTACAAATGATAGAGAGAGCAAATACACCATGGGCGTTATAGTTATAGAGCCAAAAAGCAGTCAGTTCGCTGCAAAGACCTCTGTTTTGGTCTTTAAAAAAATCATAGATATTATGGTTGAAGAGGCGTATTTGACTCCAAATCTCTAAGCTTTGCAAAAAAATTTAAGTTTTAAATTATTAGACAACTAAATCTAACTCTTGTAGGGTGCCAACTCCTCCATCTTCTTTTAGATAGATAGAACTCTCTCTCAAGTGCGCTGTTGTCTTTGCATCTGCGCCTATAAACTCAAAATCTGTTTTAACGCTACCAAGATACAAGGCTCCAACATTTTTCTCCTTTAGCGAGTACAATGATTCTACACCATTCTCATCTTTAGTCCAGATTAGAAGTTTTGAGAAGATTTCATCACTCTCATCTATCCAGCCATTTTTATCACTATCGTAAGCTCTTAACTCATTAAAACCATTCCCACTCTTAGGCCCAAAAAGTTCACTTCCATCGTTAATGATGCCATCACCATTTTTATCTAGTGCTAAAAATCCACTCCCAGAACCCACAAAAGAGAACTCATCACTCTTACCATCAAGGTCAAGATCAAAACTATGTCTAACACTACTAATACTTACCACATCTGTGCCAAAGTTTATAACAAGTGGATCTACAACAGCGTCCCCTGCCTTAAAACTTAGAGATTCATGCAACCTTACCTCACTCTTCATGTTAAGAGCTACTGAGAAGTTTATACTTCTCCCATCAGCAGTTTTTACACTCCCAGATGCACTAAAGCCTAGATGCTCTTTTTTTATCTCTGTTTTTTCATACTCATAATCTATGCCCCAGCCTAACTGCTCTGTAGCGCCATCTCCATCCTTACTTGCAGAGAGTTCTTGTGGATTTATCTTCTTTGCAAATGAGATATCAATCTTTCTATCCATTAAAATTTCTAAAGCCCTTACAATAGTCATAAGTTTAGGAGGAAGATGCAACCCGTCCAACTCCACATCAACACTTAACTCTTTTGGCGCTAAGTTTTTGAAGTCCCTTGTTAGCTCTAACCTGTCTTGCATCTTAAATCTCTCAGGGGCATCTTCTTTCTTACCCCACATCTCAAGCTTCTTACTCTCATGTACCTCATGACTCTTCTTATGTTTACTCGAAAGGGATACATCTGAATTTTGTATTTTCACAACTCATCCTTTAGTTTATGATAACTATATATCGACTATATAAAATAAATCATAAGCGAAGCTTTACAAGAAAAAACTTTCAGGAAGCGAGGTTTTAACCTCGCCAAAAGACCTCTAAATCACACTACTATTTTAAAGTCATACAAAAGAAATCTCATCATGGAAGATGCTATGAGTTAGCATCTATAAAAACTTTGCATCCAAGAAAAAACTTTCAGGAAGCGAGGTTTTAACCTCGCCAAAAGACCTGTAAATCACACTACAATTTTAAAGTCATACAAGAGAAATCTCATCATGGCAATGTCACAATTAAGCCTTCCTAAAAGAACCGCCCATGCAAGAACATCTCATTGGATTCTTTTATTTATGCACATATAAGATATAATCGCACAATTAAATTACCTCTTAGGAATCCTTATGCCAGCAAGTAGCATCAAGCCCACAAATCACCGTGTTTATCCGTGCCCAAATGATAAAAAACTATTACTTCTAGATCAAATCATTACAGAAAATAGAGATAGCAAAATCATAATAGTAACCTCACAAGATGCCACTAGCGTAAAAGCGTCTTTATTAGATGCAAGTGATGTAGAAGTCCTAAACGATGAAGCACTTTTTAAAAATGAGTCTCTTAAGTGTGATCTACTTATAAGCCTAGACCTACCTCAAAAAGCGATACTCTATATCAAAAGACTCTCTCACACAACTTCAAAAGCAATCCTTCTCCTAAACGAGAGTGAGCAAAAACTACTCTACCCTATAGAGACTCTTTTGGGTCGCGTTATAAAACAAGAGATAGTAGAGGGTTTTGAGTACGAGAAAAAAGAAAAAAAAGATATAAAACAAAAGCCAAAACAAAAACAGATGTCAAAACAAGATATAAAAGATGTGGCTAAAAAAAGATACGACGAGGGCACAAGAGATTCAAATGAGCCAAAAAAAGAGTTCACTAAACCGCAAGGTGATAAAAAGTTTGATAAACCAAGAAGAGATGATGACAAAGCTAAGCAATGGGAAAAAAAGAAAAAATCTCCAAACAAGTTTTTAGGTAAAGATGAAAAAGGAAAAGCTCTTTTTTCAGGTAAAAGTGGAGATAGAAACCACCGTCATGATGGAAGCCCAAAAGAAAATTACGATGCTCCTAAAAAAGTAGGGAAAAAGATAAATATCAAATCACTCAAAAAACCAGAAGATAAAAAACCAGAAGATAAAAAGGCTGATTAGAAGATCAGCTCTTCATTAGCTTCTGCTTCATTGTTTGCCCGCGGTGGTTTAGAGATATCACTAAAATACTCTTTTCTCCCACCGATATTAACCTCAACAATCCCCTCCGGAGCTATAAACTCTCTTTGGATTTGCGGATAAAGATCTAGCACACTCTTATAAAACTGAGCAAATGCAGGGCCTGCTATCTTTCCACCTGTCTCCCATCTATGCATCGGGGAGTTATCATCATTTCCAAACCACACAACAGTCTCTATAGTTGGAGAATACCCTGCAAACCAACCATCTACATTATTGTTCGTAGTGCCTGTCTTTCCAGCTAGCTCTATCCCATCTACTTTGGCTCTTCTTCCAGTTCCATTTTGCACTACATCTCTTAATATTGTAGTCATTATAAAGGCTTGTGTGGGCTCTGTTATAAACTTACTTTTTTGATCTTTTTCATATATAGTATTTGATTTTTGCTCAATCGTGCTTATAAGGTGAGGCTCCACTTGTATACCCTTGTTTGCAAAAGATGATAAATATTTTGCAAGCTCTAATGGTGAGAGAGAGATTGTTCCTAGTGAGATAGATAGATTTCTTGGAAGATTCTCGATGCCAAACTTATCTAACTCAGTTAAAAGCTGGTTTAATCCTATCTCATTTACAAGGTTTATCGTAGCTAGATTACTTGAGTGAACAAGTGCTTCTCTTAAAGAGATAAGCCCTTTGTAGTTTTTCCCATAGTTTCTTGGGCTCCATGTTAACTCTTCACCATTTTTTTCATACTTATATGTTCTTGCAATATCTATAAGCTCAGTAGCACCCGAATAGCCAAGGTCTATAGCTACTTGATATATAAAAGGTTTAAAAGCAGAACCTGGTAACCTTTTTCCCTGAGTAGCGCGGTTGTAAGGTGAATTTTTATAGTCAACACTTCCAACTAGAGTCAAAATATCACCACTTGCAGAATCAAGAGAGACTATAGCGCCGTTAAGTAAAGAGGTGTTTATATCCAGAGAGACTTCATATGATGGAGTAGTCTCTTTTATCTTAGCCTCTCGTTTTTTGTAACCATCTATCCTCTCTAAAGACTCCTCATAAGCCTTTTTGAGTGCTTCTTTTGCAGCATCTTGAAGTCTTAAGTCTATAGTTGTATATATCTCATAACCACCGCTTTTCATATCATCTATGCCAAGCTCTGGGAGCCTTCTTGCTACTTCATCAACTATAAAAGGCGCTCTGTTTTGAGTTAGGGTATTATCATAAACCACAGGGCTCTCATCCATAGCCTCTTTATATGTTTCTTCATCTATCCAGCCCAAGGTGTGCATTCTTGATATTACACGATTTGCTCTGCCCATTGATATCTCATAGTTTTTCGTTGGTGCGAAGATGCTAGGCGCCTTTGGAAGTCCTACTAAAATAGCTATCTCTTTTAATGTCAAATCACCAAGTTTTTTACCAAAATACCCATCAGCTGCTGTTTTTATACCATAATATCCATGCCCATAATAGATCTCATTTAGATATCTCTCTAGTATCTCTTCTTTAGTTAAAATTCTCTCTATCTTAAGTGCAAATATCGCTTCTTTTATCTTTCGTGAGAGTTTTTTTTCTCTTGTTAGGAGTACATTTTTTACAAGTTGCTGAGTGATGGTGCTAGCACCTTCTACAGCTTTTCCAGCCTTTATAACTTTAATGCCTGCTCGAAAGATAGCATCTATGTTTATGCCAGGATGCTCAAAAAACGTAGTATCTTCTATGGCTACAAGCGCTTCTATAGCCCTCGGTGGAATCTCTGCAAAAGTTGCATAGTATCTATGTTTCTCATCAAAAATATTTGCTATTTTTTCACCATTTTTATCGTAAATTCTGGTAGTAACATTTGGTTTATAGTCAACTAACTCTGTAACATCATAGCTCTGCGTCGTTAAAAAATATCCTAAAACTATAAATGGAGATAAAAATCCCACAAGTAAGATACCTAAAAAAATATTTTTTACAACTCTCATCTTCTAAAATCCCTATTTGCAAAGTTTGCTTCTATTAGCGTTTTTGTGTACTCTTGTTGTGGAGATGCTAAAAGAGTTTCCATCTCACCACTCTCTACCACTCTACCATCCTTTATAACGCATATCTCATCACAAATCGCTTTTGCTGAGTTCATATCATGTGTAACAAAGAGCATCTTAAATCCATGTTTCTTTTGCAAGTCTCTTAATAAGTCAAGTATCAAAACCCTAGTCTCTGGGTCAAGTGCCGTGGTTGGTTCATCTAAAAGGATGAGCTTAGGCTCTCTCTCTAGTGCCATAGCGATAACTACTCTTTGAAGCTGTCCACCTGAGAGCTCAGGTGCAAACCTCTCTAAGAGACTCTCATCCAAATCAACTTGAGCAAAAAGCTCTTTTATCCTACTCTCACCTACAAAAAATTGTTTTTTTATCTTCGTAAGTGGAGAGAGTGCTGTAAAAGGGTTTTGAGGAACAAAAGAGATATCTCTACCACCTTTGAGTTCAAAGTCTGCATCTGACTCTATAGTGCATTCCATGGAAGATGGAAGCATCCCCAGAAGTGCTTTAAGTGTCAAACTTTTACCGCTACCACTCTGCCCTACAAGAGCTAAAGATGATGCGATGCTAAAGTTTATATCTACTAAGACTTTCTCTTTGAGGCTAATGTGTAGTTTAGATATTTTCATTGTGCTATTCTATCTTATTTCCTTTAATACTTCACTTACTCTAATAGCCTATATAGAATCAACTTTTCTTTTTAGTAAAGTTATTCTTACTTTTTGTAAGCAAAAACCATGTCACGAGTTGGATTTTATGCTTTTTCTTGCTCCCATGCTCTGAGGGAACTAGCTGAAATTCGCACTATGAGGCTTTAAAATTCGCATAGCTTTTGGAAGCGATGCTTTTAGGAATGCTTACCAATGGCATTCTCCACGATGAGCTTCGCACTATGGGGCTTT
>JAVEST010000148.1:0-4215 GCA_034006465.1 Sulfurimonas sp.
TCGCACTATGGGGCTTTAAAGTTTACAAGGCCTTGCTAAGATGAACAATACTTGAACTATGGTGTAAGAAGTCTAAATCTTTCTTTTTGCATCTAAAAGCCTACATAGCTCTCTTAGCTCACTCTCACTACTGCCAAGTCTTGCTATGAGCCTTATGATGGCACTCTTTACAGTAGGTTGTCTGATGGCTCCTACTGCATATCCACTCTTTTTTAGTTCCTCTTTTATCCTTATGACCTTTGCATTATCGCCTATAGTTATTGGAACTATCAAGCTCTCTGTTTGGATGCCAAGTTCTTGCTCTACTATGCTTTTGTTTAGCTCTATTTTTTCTTTTAAACTATCTTTGTTATCTCTTATATATCTTAAGCCGTTGTGAGCTAAGAGTGTGTCATAGAGAGAGAGTGAGGTGGCGTATATGATAGGCCTTGCACGGTTTATAAGATAGTCTATGATGTGATAAGATGCTAAGATATAAGCACCAAAACTACCATAAGCCTTTCCCAGAGTTCCCATCTTTATGTGGTTTGGCTTAACTTTTATATCATACAAGTCATAAACACCCATAAGGTTGCTTCCAACCACCCCGCTACTATGAGCCTCATCTACTATAAGCAAAGCATCATACCTATCACAAAGCTCAAAAACCTCTTTTTTTACTAAATCACCATCCATAGAGTAGATACCCTCAACTGCGACTATCTTTCTTTTAGCGCCAGAACTCTTTAGCATCTTCTCTAGCTCTTTCATATCGTTATGTTTAAAAAAATTTACCTCTTTTGTGCCTATCTGAGATGCCAAAATTCCAGAAGCGTGATAAAGCTCATCCATAAAAAGCTCATCACCTTTTCTCACAAGTGCATCTATGAGTGCTATATTTGCATTAAAACCACTTCCTAGAATTACCGCATCTTCAAAACCATTTAACTCTTTTAGTTCATCTTCAAAATCTTTATGGATTTTATGATATCCATTTACCAAAAGAGAGGCTTTTGAACTGTTTTGTGGTAGCTGTGAGAGCTCTTTAGAAGTCTTTTCATGTAAGAGTTTATCGTGAGAGAGTCCTAGATAGTCATTAGATGCAAAGTCTATTAAAGAGTTATCTACTAACTCCCTTTGTCTATATCTAGCGCTCTTTTTGAGAGCTTTTATCTCTTTATCATAGTAAAAGCTCATCCCACTACAACCATATTTCTACCACTTCCTTTTGCACTATAAAGAGCATCATCAACTCTCTTATAGATAGACTCAAAATCATCGCTTTTTTCAAACTCAACCACTCCAAAACTCATCGTAATAGGAACAACCTTTTTATGTAGCTCTATTGCTTGTCTTAGTTTTTCTGCTATATCTTTAGCATCTTGCTTTAGGGTATATGGGAGTATTATCATAAACTCTTCCCCACCGACTCTACAAAACACATCTGCCTCACGCAAGTGAGAATCAACAAGTTTTGAGTACTCTATTAAAACTTCATCACCTATGGCGTGCCCGTGCTTGTCATTTACAACTTTAAAGTGGTCTATATCAAACATTACAAGAGAAAATGGATAGTTATATCTTCTAGCGCGACTTATCTCCTCTTTTAGCTTTCTCTCAAAATATCTACGATTTCCAGTTTTGGTTAGTTCATCAGTAGTGCTTAAGAGTTCTAACTCTTTTTTGTAGATCTCTTGTTTAGTTATATCGCTTAATATAATTGAGTATTGCTCTCTTGTGCTAAAGAGTTTAGCTGCTCCGATGCTAAAACAATGCATTTCGCCAAATATATCAAGCTTAATTTTGTGCGCCTCATGTGGATTTCTAACTACATACTTAACCCAGTTAAAGCCATTCATTTGCACATTTAGGTACTCATCTTCTACAACAAAAAATTCGCTTATACTTTTGTGATTTTTTTTGAACTCTTTGAGCGTTTTATATCTACTAAAGTATTTAAAAAATATCTTATTTGCATCTAAGATGTTTTTACTATCAGTAACTATTACTATATTAGTTGATGAATTTATAATATTGTGAAAATACTCTTTTTGCCTTCTATTTGCAAAAAACAGCATCATTATCCCGAGTATTGCTATACTCATTACAAAAACTATTCCGAAGGTAAGCCACTTAAACATAAAATAATCCAGATCTAAGCTTGAGAGGTTGTTTATCTTTTTAAACATTACATAGTGACCAAACAAAGTGCCATCAGCACCCTTTAGTTCGTAAGAACCCACTATAAAATTATCCACTATCTTACAAGCTTTAGTAAAAAAACTCTCAACTCCATCTCTTTGCATCTTCTCTCTAAGCTCTTTTGGTGCATCAAAATTTGCAATATAGTACTCACCTATAAAAAGCTTTGTAAATGGTTCTTCTAGCCGATTTGTATACTTCTTATCTAAAACTACTACTGAGTCTATATTTGATTTTTTAAGCTCTTTTGAGATGGAGTTAAAGTGAGAAATCACCTCTATGATGCCAACAAATTCACCTTTTACAAAAAGTGGCACGATCGCTTTTAGTGAGAGATTAAACTTTGCCGCACTTATGGAGTAGATAACTTTTTTATTTTTTACAGTCTCTTGCAAATCTGTTCTTATACTTGAGAGATTATCACCCTTTTTTTGTGACCAACTTCTGTAAAGGGTGTTGATATCTCTATCAAAGAGCTGTATCCAGATATTTTTATAGAGTGTTTCTTGTGTGAGATTTTGTATGAGCTGTTTATAGTAGTCTTGTTCGATATCTCTGTTTTTTACTTTTAAAGCTAAACTTTTGTCATTTGCAAGACTCAAAGCCATGGCTATTGTAGCTTTTTGTTTAAGCAGTATAAGGCTACTTACTTGTTCACGCATAAATGTCACTTCAGCTTGATGCTTAGTCATAGTTAAGGAGTCTTTTTTATAGCTTAAAAATTCCATATACAACCACGAAATTGACGCGAAAATCAACACTAACACCGATGTAAATATAAAGAGTTTATATTGCTTTAAAATAGTTTTTCCTTACTTTTTATTCTCTATTTTATCACTAAATTTTGTTAAAACATCTAAATATTGGTTTTTTTTGTCTTTTTTAGTAGTTTATCTTATAAAAATGCTTTTAAGACCTCTATGTTTAAGCCCATAGCAGTACTTTCATAACCCCTTACTTCTTCTATATAAGGCTTGCAAAATCCCTCAACCATACAAGCTCCAGCTTTACCAATCCACTCACCACTCTTTAGATACTCTTCTAAAGCATCTCTATCAAACTCTCTAAAACTATAAGTTGTTTGTGAAATATCTATGATTTTTTTGGTTCTGCTTTGGTACATCATACAGGTTATTATAGAAGTAAGATTGCCGCTTTGAGATAGTAAAATCTCTCTTGCTTCTGCTTCATCTTTAGCTTTACGCAGGATTTTACCTTGCGTAGTAACAACAGTATCAGCGACTAAAAGAGGAAGTTTTTTGTATCCAAAAGCTCTTAGATTTGTCTCGTACTTTCCCAAAGTTGCAAGATATACAAACTCTTTAGGAGTTTTTGCTACTATGGAGTCTTCATCAAAATCGTAGGCCTCTTGAATAAACTCGATGCCAGCCCCGCGAAGAAGCATAGCACGAGTAGAGGAGTTAGATGCTAAGCGTATCAGCTTAGTATCTCTTTTATATATTTTAGTGCGGCTTCTTTTGCCTCTGGTAGTTTTGTCTTATCTTTTCCACCAGCTTGTGCAAAATCAGGTCGACCACCGCCACCGCCACCTAAAATCGGAGCTATATTTTTTATCCACTCGCCAGCTTTTGCATCTGCACCTTTTACACCAGCAGCAATAAGAACTTTGTCATCTTTTACTTGAAAGAGCATCGCACAAAGTTTTTCATTTTGCACTTTAAGCTCATCAATTTTTTCTTTAATATCACCAGATATTAACTCTTCAACGACGACGCTAACACCATTTACACTATCTACTTTTATCTCAACACTTGCACTCTCTTGTGCAGATTTTAGCTCAGATTTAAGCTCATTTATATTTGACTTTAGTCTTGAGATGCCAGCTAGGATGTCAAGGTTCTTAACCTCAGCTTCAACTTGCTTTAGCATCTCTCTTTGCTCGCAAAAGTGTTTATAGGCAGCTTCACCGCATAGTGCTTCGATGCGTCTAACTCCTGCACTTACACCACTCTCTTTTGTGATAATAAATGTGCCTATATTTGCAGTGTTTTTAACATGAACACCACCACAAAA